>JADJFV010000011.1 GCA_016708435.1 Leptospiraceae bacterium
TGGACTACTGCATAAAAAGGGACACGATTTTAGGTTTTCCCAAAGGAGACCGAGATGAGGAGGTATACACAAAAGAGTTTAAATTAGAGTCAGTAAGACTTTACGTATTGCAAATGGGAAGAAAAAAAAGAAGACAGCGCGGGGAATTAGGAATAACCGCAGTAACTTTAAATAATTGGATTGGAAAATATATGAACGAATCATTGGACAAACCAAAGAAAACCAAGAAAAGAGATTATGAAAAGAATTGAAAGAGAAGGATAAACTCATTCAAAAACTTGAAGACGAGGTATCGATTTTAAAAGTCAATAGGCATTTTTGTAAGAGACCCGCAACAAAAAAAATAAGTTTTCTTTCATAAAAGAAAATGAAAGTTTTTGATGACAAAAATGTGTAAAGCGTTAGAAGTCTCACGAAGCGGTTTTTACAGTTGGTTAAATAGGAAAGAGAGTAAGAGAAAACAGTATCATCGTTTTTTAATTTCCTGGATCTTAGAAATTCATACTGAATCTGATGGAACTTACGGGCAGAAAGGGGATTCAAGAAGGTCTATACGAGATCGGAATAAAGTGTGATGTTCGCGTAGTATCCAGGCTTATGAAGATCGCGAAAATAAGCAAATAAAGGCTGGATTTAAACCATCAACAACAGATTCGAATCATACTAATTAGGATTTCGCCTAACCTTCTAGAGAGGAATTTTTATATTAATAAACCAAACCGAGTGTGGATATCCGATATTACCTACATATTCGTAGGCAATACTTGGATGTATTTATGTGTTATCATTGATCTTTTTAATCGAGAAATAATCGGTTGGCATTTTGATGATAATATGGAAACACCTCTTCTTATTAAGGCATTTGAAAATGCGGTTAGTACTGGGATAATGCAGTAGTGAAAGTTTCTTTAAGATTCTAAAAGTAGAAAAAGTAAATCATATGAAATATGAAACTAAACAGGAAGCGAAAACAGATTTATTTAGATACATTGAAGTTTTTTACAATCGAAAAAGATTTCATTCAACTTTAGGCTTTACAAGCCCAGTCAGTTTTAGAATACAATATGAGAAGCGGATTGCCTAAATCTGTGTCCACTAAACATGCAGTAGTCCAGAGTTTCAACAAGCTGCACATCTAGCCCGACATCAGAGTAATATCCTTTCTCGATTGCTGCGTAATAGCCGGCGAATTGAAATTGGTGATACCATTTTAATTGAAGATGAATTCTATCGAGCGAAGCAAGGTGTATAAATAAAAGAAGGAGTAAAAAGTATCGGGCAATCATTGGGTAGTTCTCTATTATCTGCACTTTACATTAAGTCCTAAAAATCTGCGGCTAACGACCAACTAATTCCCCGCCCTGTGACTGTCACTCCATTTGGATTGGTTCCGGCAGAGTAGATTGGACCTTAGGTTAAATCACCATTAGCCTGGTTGATAAGAAAATAATTGATAGTCCCACCGTTCCAGCTTACACCATAAATAAATTTCCCAGAAGGATCAGGGAATAACCGAACCCAATTGTTTGCACCTGAGGTTACATTTGTTGTAATAGTCAATGCTCCTGTTGATTGGTTAATCGTCATTACTCCTATTTGTGCGGTGTCCCTTGTAAAATAAAGATATTTGCCAGTTGAATCTACACTAATTGATTCCAATCCAGGATACTGGTAGCATAAGAATTTACGTAGGTCAAAAGACCTGTAGTAGGATGGATCGTAAAGAGAGCGATAGCATTTGAAGCAAAATTTGCTGAATACATATAAGTATTGGTTGGATCAATTTCTACTGTTCTAGGATCACCCCCGACCGTGGATACAGGACCTCCTACCTGTGTTAGAGCACCTGTTGCTTGATTGATCGAATAACTAAAAATCTGAGTCGTTCCATTGCTTACTGCATAGGCGAATTTTCCTTCTCGATCTACTCTTACATAGTATGTGTTCGAGCCAGCCCCAACAGAGCCTACCGAATTTAAAGTTCCGTCTGTATTTATGGAGAAATAGGAAATGGTTCCTCCATTATTTGCTACGTAAGCAAATTTTCCGGTGGGATGAATGAAAACAAACTCTGACTTGGTTGCTACCGGACCTCCCACTAATGTAATGCCTCCTGTTGTAGGATTAATTGAAAAGGCTCTAATCTCACTACTTCCTTTTGAAACTACATATAAAAATTTACCCGTAGGATCTGCCATTGCTCCTCTTGCATTGGTGCCGGCTACAACCGTCCCCGCAGAAGTTAAAGCGCCCGTAGACGAATTGATAGAATACGCTGAAACATCATGCGTTGCATAGTTGAGAGAATAGGCAAATTTAGGAACAGAGAAAAATGTTCTCATGCGAATAACGGCAGAAATACTTCCCGCAACATTGGTAGCCGTGATTGTATAATCAGTCAATGCAGTTCCTTGCGATGGAGTTCCGCTAATCACACAAGTCGCACTTATGCTTAGACCTGTAGGAAGAGTGGGCTTGCTGTGCATGTTGTCGCCACACCTGTGATCGTTGGAGTGAGAGCGGTAATTGCAATTCCATTTGTAAAGAAATACGGCGAGCCAACATAAAGAGATTGCAGTTGGAGCAGATAAAATTGTGATATTCACCACTCGCTTAAGCTTCCCGCTGAGATTGTATAGGCAGTAGATGCTTGTTCTACTTGCAGGAGTTCCGCTAATGGCACAAGTGGTTGCGTTGATGCTTAATCCTGTTGGCAGGGCAGGAGTTGAAATGCAGTTTGTGACAGTGCTTGCAATTACCGGTGTTAAAGTTGACATGGGGACTCCTCTTGCTAATGTATAACTAGCACTTAAATAGGCAATCGCAGATGCGCTTCCGCCTGACGCTAAAACATTTCCGCCTATCAAAGCAGAGTTTGAAAGATCCGAACTTGTCCAAGTAATTCCAGTTCCATCATCAGAAGTAAAAGAACTAGCCTGCAATAAATACGATTTCATTCCAGAAGCAATATTGGCTAATGGGCTTGAAGCTATGGCTGTGTATTCAGAAGAAATTACCAATGCGCTTCCTGACTCATTCAATACATTCTTTCCATCTAATTTCCCGTCTCCTAAAATATCCCCCATCAAAATATTGGTATACGAATTATAAGACGAAGTGACTTCTAGTCCCGATGAGTCAGAAATACCTTTGCCCTTCAATACATCCGATACGACAGAGTCGATTCCTCCTAAAGTAGCTAGAAACACCTTTGCATTCGTCGAATCATAATCGGAAGAAGTTGGGTCACTTAAATTTGCTTTGGAAGGATCAAACTTTTTGCTAGAGCCAAAGAATATTTCTCCAATATATTCATTAGCTGTAGTCGCCATACCTTCCAAATCGGCATTGCTTAGAGTCTGTAAAATTAGTTCGCTATTCTTGGAATGGATAGATGGATTCAATTGGTTAGCGGATAATCTATATTTTACTAAGGAAGAAAATTTCCCCGCTCCCATATTCGTTAAAGGGTTTACGTTTGTATTGAGTCTTGTGCTACTTGTAGTATTCGAGGCAGTGAATGTAACAACAGAAACCATTCCGCGTCGAATTGGAGCTTGCTGTTTCAGGCACTGTCCATGAAAATGCTTTTCTTCGAAATGGCGAATAGGTAGTAGAAGCAGAAGTAGGAGTCACAACAATGCAAACCAAATTTGCTTCCGGTCTTTCCATACTCAGAGAATAAGTCCCTCCATTGTTTTTGTCCGAATCCTGAAGTAGTAATCCCGTTTGCTAATAACGACCCCGCTGTCCCATTGCATTTTCCCGCATCCGTGCCACTAGTGGGAATAGTTCTCGCTTGCACAGTTGCATTTTTGATAGAACCCGTCATTTGCGCTTTTCCATTTAACGTGAGGATAGGTCTATTCAAATTTAAAAGTCGCTTGTAAAGTAGGGAGAGTTCTAAAAAGCTATCTCCTGATTTATTGCATGATAGTAATAAAATTATTAACAAAAATGGAAGAGTTCTTTTCATCGTTTTTCTCCTGACCAAGTGTTTTTTCATATAGTAACGAATTGTTTACGCATTCTATGCATCTATTCAATGCTGTCAAGTGAGGAAAATTTTGAACTACATAGGTTTTTTTACAAAGGTTAGGTTGGGTTAAAAACCTTGCTTGTATGTGGTAAATCGGGCGTTCCGCTGCTCGTTACACATTGTTTTATCCTGTGCAGGATTTGCTTTCCTTTGTCCGACAGAGCGTCGGGCTCGCCTTCCTGAATGGATTCCTGCTGGAGTCGGTTGGTGAGCAGCAGCTTCCATTCTTTAGCTGCTTGGATTTTTCTTTTCTTTCCATCAGCAGCTATCATTTCAACTGGGGTATATATTGTACCCAGTAGTTACTAAGTTCTGGATCGCGGCTTTTTAATTTCTTTATATATTGCTTTATATCGCTACTACCGGTTAATACCAATAATACGTCCTGAATGGAGGAATACCATTTATCTTCTCTTAAAGCAATATTTGCATTCATAAGAAATAGAGGAATTTGCTTTTCTGCATTTTTCGCAAATTCTAATTTGAATTGGAATATCTTTTTCTAAGTAAAGAAGTTTCAACCATTTAAAACTTCTTTTGTCATAATCTAATTCCTTTGGATTAGGGTATCCAATTAGATAACCACTAATTTTCCAAGGATAAGTATAATTAGCTTTTAGCCTATTATAATATCTCAAGATTTGCTTATAGTCTGGAAGTTTTAGAATCGTCTTTTAATTCTACAAGGATAATTTCTTTTCTTGCTCAAAGGTAAATACTAAATCTGTTCTTGCATCTTTCGATTGAGTTTCTTGTCTTTTATAAGTATACTTAGTATTAGCCAGAAATTTTTTGTCGATTAAGTAGGGATGAGTTTCTAGAATATCTTCAATATCTGATTCATTCATACCTTCTCCATAATATAGCCTGAACGAGTGTTTTTTACAATCTCTACTAGTTTCTTTATTACATCTTCTCTTTTTTTAGGAAGTGATTTTGGTTTATATTCTTTTGGAAGCTTAGTAAAAATATCTTTATTCGCTGGATACTTATCAGTATCCGCAAATTCTTTAAATATACGTTCTTCTTCCCATGACTCAATTGGAGGTATTTGCTTTTTATCTTCTTTGCAATAATTCCTTTCAGTTCGATAACTGGTTTTTCTAAAACTAAAAGCAACGCTAATTCTTTGTTTGAAGGATTACTATTGATTAGTTCTGTTGAAAGTAAATCGACAAAGTCTTGTTGTGTTAGAATACCCTTAGCATCTTTAAGTTCTTTTTCAATTTGTTTACTTTCAATTCCAATACTCTTCAAATCTAATTTTAGTTTTTTTGTATTAAATTCAAAGTCTTTAATACTCTTTGTAATTTCTTGAATAAAGGAAGTTGATTTACGATTGCTACTTTTATCTAAAATATCTAATCCTTCTTTTATTTTTAGAATATTAGTTTTTAAATTTTTAATTGCTTGTGAGTATTCCATATTATCCTCCTATCCTATTTATTAACTCTTCAGTCAAATCTTGGATTTCTTTTCTAGCAACTGCATCCTTTGAAAAACACATAGGTGAATTATCTCTTACTGATTTTAAATACGCGCTTTTATTAGAAAGCTTGGTGTGAAATATATTATCATCTTTTGGATTAAAGCCATAGTGAATCATATGAGGCGCAGAGAGTCTTTCTATACAATTATTTATATAGCTTTTATGAATGGTAAGCCTTGACATATATTTTGTGAATACAACACCTAAAAATTGTAGATGAATTTTTTTATATGTTTCGTGTTTAAAAGATATTTGGTGAAGGCATTTTATTAAAACCTCTAAGCCTAATTGAACAAATGGTTCAGGAGTAAAGGAACAAATAAATCCATGACTTGCAATAATCGCATTCTTTGTCTCACCACCTAAGCTGGGAGAAGTATCTATTAAAATAAAATCATAATCGTTCGTCGTCTTAATTATATCAGATAGAATAAATTCCCATCAGCCCTTTATTCTTTTGTGCTCTATAAATTTTATTAGCTTCTATCATGTCCACTGCTCCAGGCAATATATCTAGTGCGGGTAATATTTGTTTGCCTTTCTCTTCAAAGACTGATTTTATAATGTAATTGTCTATATTAAAAGAAGACGTTCCTTTTGTTACCCAGTCCAACATTGCAAAATAAATATTTCTTCGATTCGATTGAATGAAATCCCATCGTTCATTTAGATTCAAGCAATACCCAGTCGCATTCATTTGTGGATCCATATCTATAATTAAAACTCTTTTGTTATGAAATTTAGCCAGTGCCGCCGCTAAGTTCACTGTAATGGTAGTCTTTCCTACACCACCTTTAAAGTTTACAATTGAAATTATTTTGCCATATGATTTAATCCTCACTTTTTTGCTGTCTATACATTACTTCTTCCCACATTTCTTTTTCCTAAGGCAAAAAGTTATCTTTCGTAATAATGCTTTTGTGCCCAATTCCTTTTCGGTTTGTTTACGTGCGTTACCCGCTACACTACCGCCACGTTTGGCTACTTTTATTCTTATCAAATGTATCTGGCTTTTCTTTTAGAAATTTCTAGTGACTTTTCCCCTGAGCATTGTGAAGATAACTCTAAGTCTGTCATATGATCACGGAGATTTTTGTCTTCTTGGTTAAACCTTTTACTTGTTTGTATTCATTGGGAGTTAAACCGAAAGTAGCCTTTGAAATTTCAGAAGTGAGAATTGCATAATCTTTCTCGGAGTGAACACCTCGCTCTTTCCATTCATCGGTAAGATTTTGACGAATGGCAATCCCTCGAAGTCGTTTATCAATCCAGTCCTTGGGATAACCTTTTGTTCGTACAATTCTTTCATTCTTTCTTGTGCAAGCTCGGGATTTTCGATTTCTTGCACTCGTTCATAACCAACTTTTGCTAACCATTGTTTGAACGGTTCTGCTTTAGGAGAAGGAATAGATTGGATAATACGAAATAGTCCTGTGCATTTAGAGCAATCCGTTTTGTATTTTTGCCATCGCTTGCTTCGAGTTTCAGTTGTCGACAAATTGTCGATAACTCAAGTCCATCTTCCAACTGAACTCTATTTTTCATCTTATACCAATAATCCTTGGCATCTAAGCTATCTGTCAATACTCCCAATATCCACTACGGAAAATACCATTCTTCGTTAAACCAAATCCGCCTGATGCTTTTGCTTTCAAAGACTATTATTTTATTTTGCATTTTCCTCTCCTCCATCCCACAACCCTTTCTCTAATATATCATCAATCTTCTCTTTGATAAGCAACGGCATAACGCCATTTGCCGAAGGATGCTTAGGGAGTTAACAACCTTTACCCAATCGAGAGCAGCTTTTGCTTTTCGTCCGGATTCTTCTGTTCTTTATCAGGATTCGCAAGACCGATTTCAGGATTGTTTAACCTTGTCTGCTCCGCGTGAACATATTGCTCTACTTCATAATTGTGAACTAGTTTGTCTTTTGGCATGGCTTTCCTTGCTTGTGTAGCATCTAACTACTTGCCATCCTAGTCTAATACTAGGACAAAATAGAAGGTATTTCTGTAATTATTTACGTCAAGAGGGAAAATACGTTTTACTTCAAAAACGATTGTCATCTTTAGTGAATAGGTTTTTAAAGTTCGATGAGTGCTAAAAAATTTACTAAATTACAAATAACTCTTTCCTTCCATATCGACCCAACCTGTCTTGGAAAGTTCTTTAACTTTATTGCGAAGCCAAGGCTCGGCAGGTGCCGATACAACGAAGGTAATCACTATCATTTTGATAGATTAAAGTCTAGATTTTCATTAGTGATATAAAAAATATAATCAGGAAATTCAGTTTTGAAATTTAGTGAAAAGATTGGTTTTCTGGAAAAATATAAATTGTGGAATCATCCCCTTTATCAAAGAAAAGATAAAATTCATTGGGTAATAGAAATTCATCTAGCCATTTCCATGCATTAGCATCGCAGACACTAAAACCACCATGTTCAGCAGCTGATTCCCATGGAGCGTAGTGGTATTTTCCATCCGTAAAAGTATCCCAGACTTTTTGACGAAAAAACACGGATTTTAAACTTAGACATTTCTGTTAGTTTATACCTATTGTATGTAAAGCTTCATTGATGCTTTCTTTTACAAAGTTAATCATTTTGCATTCCTGAAATAAGGTACACAATCTAAAAAGATATGACCCTTTATCCTGTCTTCTTTTTTGCCAGAGGATTTATATCCAATATGAAATACATCTGAACCCTCTAATTTGTGCATCAATGCTAACTTCTGCTCCACCAAATCCCTTCCATTCAACAACACCAGACTTTCCATTAATATCTTTCGCCCATTGCTTGGGTTGAAACTTAGAAATATCTGCTTTTGTTCTCCTGAAAGCCTCTTGCAACGCTTCCTCGAATGTTTTCAGAACCTCTCCAATCTAAATCATGTTCTTGAATTGGATACCCTGTTAAACTCCCAATATCCTTTATAAAATTCTTTTGGCAAGCACATAATCTTACCTGTTTTACTTTCCAAAGTAGATCGCAATAGGCTTCTTTTTCGTATTTTTCTAATGGTATGTGTTTTTCTATCTTAGCTTGTAAGACAGCTAATTGCTCTTCTTCAGTCTGGTCTGAGTTCTTTAGCGACGCAACAACGATAAGAATAATACCAACGGCAGATAACAAGGAATAGCCTTCTTCCTAAATAAGAAGGAAAGTTTTTCACGTGTTATCATTCGCTTCTTTATTTTGACAGACTTGGAATTGCGCTGGATATTTCCAAGCGACAGCAGCAAAGATAGAAGGATGATTCCTCATATCCATCTCCAAATTGAGTGCCTTGACCAAGCTGCTTATGTTATAATAGTTTTGCCAACTATAATATCATTTTTTAGGGACTGTGAAAGCATCCCCATTTTTTTAGTTAAACATCGTATTGGACTACTACATATTTAATGGACACGATTTTAGGCAATCCGCTTCTCATATTGTATTCTAAAATTGACTGGGCTTGTAAAGCCTAAAGTCGAGATGAAATCTTTTCGATTGTAAAAAATTTCAATGTATCTAAATAAATCTGTTTTCGCTTCCTGCTTAGTTTCATATTTCATATGATTTACTTTTCTACTTTTAGAGTCTTGAAGAAACTTTCGGCTACTGCATTATCCCAGCAGTCTCCCTTTCGACTCATACTTTGACGCATTTTATTTTTTTCTAATAAACTTCTAAATTCATTACTTGTATATTGCACTCCTCTATCTGAATGAAAAATACAATCCTTCTCTGGCTTACGAGTATTAACCGCATTTTCAAATGTCTTAATAAGAAGAGGTGTTTCCATATTATCATCGAAATTCCAACCGATTATTTCTCGGTTAAAAAGATCAATGACTACGCAAAGATACATCCAAGTATTGCCTACGAATATGTAGGTAATATCGGATACCCACGCCTGGTTTGGTTTCTCAACTTGAAAATTTCTTTCCAAAAGGTTTGGCGAAATTCTATTCTCATGATTCGAATCTGTCGTTGATGGTTTAAATCCAGCCTTTATTTTACTGCTTATTTTCGCTACCTTCATAAGTCTAGATACTACACGAACATCGCACTTTATTCCTTTTTCAAATAGACCTTGCTGAATTCTTTCTGCTCCATAAGTTTCTTTAGACTCTGCATGAATTTGCACGATCCAAGAAATTAAAAAACGATGATACTGTTTTCTTTTACTCTCTTGCCTATTTAACCAACTATAAAAACCGCTTCTTGAGACTTCTAAAGCTTCGCACATTTTTACCACATCAAAAACTTCTCTATTTTCTTTTATGAAAAAACTTATTTATTTTTGTTGAGGGTCTCTCGTAAAAATGCCTATTGACTTTTTAAAATTAAATTCTCGTCTTCTAATCTTTGAATGAGTTTATCTTTCTCTTTCAGTTCCTTTTCATAGTCCCTTTTCTTGGGCTTTTCTTTTGGTTTATTTACAGCTTCATTCATATGTTTCTCAATCCAACTTTTCAGCGTACATACGGGTATTCCTAAATCCCGCGCTGTCTTCTTTTTATTTTTCTCATTTGCAATGTAAAGTCTTACTGACTCTAATTTAAATTCTTTTGTATATACTCTCAACTTGGTCTCCTTTTGGAAACCTAAAATCGTGTCCACTTTT
>JADJFV010000012.1 GCA_016708435.1 Leptospiraceae bacterium
AAAAGAAAGAAGTCTAAAATTTCTTCTCAATGAATTAATTTTCAGCAGCTAACACAGTAACGGTCTTTTAATAAATAGATAGTAAATATTTAACCCGCCCTGAGAATAATACGGATAATCCACTCCCAATAATGCAAAGAAACTTTGTCCAATTTGCCATATTTGTTGATTATTCACATAATTCATAATATCGCCATTACCAGACTAGAAATCGCAACCAACAACATTCCCATTAAACTTAGAATAAACCCCAATCATTGAAAATATCCTAGAATACAAAGAATATTTGGAAATTATGAAATACATTCTGAATATAAACAACAAAATTACAACGCTCATTATCCCTAAAAGTTTTATATGTAAATACAATATGCCAAATAGTTTTGGATTGAAGGAAAAAAAGTGTTAATAGGAAAACTAACGGCGATATCCACACTCGCTTTACAAAGAACTAGAAGAGAACAAAGAAATGAATTTTACTCTCATCCCTTTTGAAAAAAAATCTAGAATAACTATTGTCTGTAAAACTCCCCCACCAAAAAGATGCGGCTAAAATTAATATCTGAAAGATTTTAGGAAAAGAAAAATACTCGACGTAGACAAGCCAAAATAAGAATAGGAATGCTCAAATAAAACAAAGCTTTACAATAAATTATTGGGTTTATTAATTAAAAATCTTTCGAAGAAGAAAAACAATGCAAATCCCATTGTATAAAGCCAACCCTTCGCTGTAGGCGTCTAAAAAAGTGAATCAAAATAGTTTTTATCGAATCTCCACCAAGCCAAAAGCTATGGAAGAGAATAAGAAAACCCAGTTGTAGAAATAAAAGCATAGTCACTGCTAATTGAATCATTAAAAGTCACTATTTAATTTTCCCTCATTTGCTTTACTGTTCGTAGGAAGTAAATTATAAAGCTAAGCCATAAAAATACCATCAATGTAGAGAACACATGGATAATTTGGAGTATCCACTCATTAGAAAAGAAATCAAAGCAAGAAAGGATAATATTTATGCCACAAAAAAGCAATTTCTCAAAAACTTTGGATCTCTTAGTTGTATCTAGTGAGTAATTTAAAATAAATCCAATAAGCTGGGGCATTAAGCCCAAAATGCTGTAGACTGTGTGCATGTCTAGTATACTCAAAAGGTGTAGGTAATTTTATTTGGATGGCAAACGATAACCGCATACTTATACCTCAGGAAAAGAATTATACAGAACCAAAAGACTGAATTCAAAGCCCAAATCCAAAATTGTTTTTTATCAAAATCTTTCACGTTCACCTCCCCTATCAATAAGTAAGAAAAACTATAAAATTGTAAAAAAATCCAGGATACAGCGGATAATATTAATTAACCTATGATTGCATAGCAACGCTAATCTTCAAAAAACATTCTGACAGACTTTGTATTTATCATTGCATGTTTCACTCTGCAAGTGCTCTCGAAATACTTGGATATAGATTTCTTTTCTCTGCATTATTGGCAACCTTTCTAGCTGCACAATCGGAATGCTCAGTAAAAATCACTAACTTTACACTTTTTTTTTCGACAAGGGCAAGTTCTATCATTTCCATTTCTTTTCTCGAATCACAGAGCCTGCAGGCGGATAACGTAATAGAAATCCTCGAATCGCCAAGTAGTTCTTCTGTGCTAATTCTAGAATCCATACAAAGGATGATTATTACAAGCGGATGATGCTCATAACTCGGTAAAACGTCCTTTACATAAGAAGAAAATTTATTAAACAACTGATTTCTTTATAAACTTTCTCCGGACTAATCTCTACTGTAACATGGGAAAGATTATAGCTTCTCCGAAATGCTTAATAAAAAATTCCAAAGCTAATCATTGATCCACAACAAAAAAAAAAATATCATTTTATAGTAAAAACAAAAACTAAAAATAATATCAAAATAGGAATTGTAAATTTGTTCCGCAAAATTGTGATTAGCTTTTTCGACTTTGATTCCATAGGGTTAATATTTCTCTATAATCGAACTTGAATCTGCTCCAACGCCTTCGATTCGAGAAATAATTTTACCTTCTTGGAGACAAGGGATATTACAGTAGAGTGATTGAAATCATTTCCTGACGTCTTTTTATAAGAAATTCCTAGCAGAACAGAAATTGTTCGCACCGAATCTTCCTTTCCATGAAGCAAATTCCAATTATCCCCTAGTTCCATTTTCTTAGCGTAGGATTTAAGTGCTTCCGGAGAATCTTTTTCAGGGTCAAAACTAACTAAAACCATCTTAGGAGGCTTACCAGTCTTTTGTGCTATTTTTTTTGCGATTAGTTGCATATCAGAAACAATCCTAGGACATACACTCTGGCAAGAAGCATAAAACATACTTACAATCATTGCCTCTCCCTTTGGTCTTTCCAATGAAACATTTTGTTGTCCTGCGTTGTCCACATATCTTCCAAGTCAAACAGAGAGCCTTCCGCAGCAGCACTTGCGGGTAACGCATGGTGTTTGTGATCGTGATGTCCTTCTTTACACGATATCAGAATCGTGAGTAAAATAAATACGATAGTTCTCATACTATCCTCCAATTTTTTTACCACGGATGAACACAGATGAACACGGATAAGATTGAAATATTAAATTCATCAGTGTTCATCCGTGGTATTCTTATAAATCCTTGGCACAGCGAAATCCCAAATACTTTCCAGTACCATCCTTTAATCCGGCTCTGTAGCCAAATCGCATATAAGCCGCATAATTATTAAAATCATTTGCTTTGAGTGCGCCTGCCCCACAAAACAAAGAAGATTCTAAATCCGAATCAGCACACGAGTCACCCGTAACCGAAGCAGAATTAAAATCATAAACCCATTCCCAGATGAGTCCATGCAAATCATATATACCTAACGCATTTTTATATCTTCCGATAGAAGGTAAATGGTCTGGTTTTTTTTCACCATACCAGCGCATAATCTCTTTATCCACAGTCTTACTGTTTCCTCCAATCGGAGGGATAAACGCTGCGTATTCCCATTCATATGCATTAGGTAATCTTTTTCCTTGTGACTCACAGTATCCTTTCGCAGAAAACCAAGAGATGTAGGTAACAGGAGAATCTAGTATAAAATTTTCCTTCTTAGTTTTCCAGTCATCTAAGTATCCTTCATCAGCAAAGATCTGAGGAGTATTTTCTTTTTTCCACTTTGGGTTTTTACTAATAAACTCAGAATAATCTTTTGGTAACAAGGTATTTATCCAAGTAAAAGATTTTACCGGAATTGGTTTAGTCGCAGACTCAGCATCTACTTTGATAAATGGCTTGTAAACACCGGCTGGAACTTTTACCAATTCAGAACTTAGTAGAGGAAATGTTATACCACAGATGTAAAGATATAAACTGATATATACAAAAACCCTAAATCTTTTATCCGTGTTTATCCGTGTGCATCCGTGGTAATCTTTCATTTTTTGTTCTTCTTCACTTCTTCTGCTGACACTTCCAATCCTTTATTTTCCCATTTGCTATAAACATAAGTAAGGACATTTGCAATATCGTCGTCTGAGAGTTCTAGGTGCGGCATAACGTTGTTATACTTCTGACCATTAACAGTGATTTCTCCTGTTAGCCCCTTTAACAAAATACCGATTGCTCTTTCTTTGTTAGCATTGAGATAATCAGACTTCGCAAGAGGCGGAAATACATTTGTACACCCTGTCCTTCTTTCATGTGGCAAGCGGAACAGTTAGTATTAAATACTCTTTCTCCGATTTCAATTTTTTCCGCTTTTGTTTTTGCTTTCGGCGCTTCTACTGATTCCGTTTTCATTCTCTGAATTGCACTTCCTTCCGGCAAATACACAGTATCCTCTTGCTTGCCTGAATAGATGGTTTTATTCTCTTCGCCTTCTACTTTGAGCATTCCGAGAGAACCTTTATTAAACGTTCTAAAGATAGAATGGTCTACTAAAATGAGTGTTGAAGGAACTTCTACTTTAAAATCTACAATAGCAGATCCACCTGCAGGCACAAGAGTTGTTTGCACATTCTTCTGATTAGCCACAGTTCCACCTTCTGTGTAAACACTGTCAAAAATTTCTCCAATGACGTGAAAGGAGGAAAGTAAATTAGGTCCACCATTTCCCACAAACAAACGCACAGTTTCCCCTACTTTTGCTTTGAGTGCTTTATTGTCTGTAAGCGATCCAACCGAACCATTAAACACAACATAATCAGGAGTTTCCGTTAGAGCTTTTTCCATATTAAATCCCTGTAGCCCTGGAGCTCCATGTTTTCCATTTGTATAAAATTCACTTTGCACAATGTAGTATTCTTTATCTACTTTAGGCAAACCTTCTTTTGGCTCTACAAAAATGAGTCCATACATTCCATTTGCAATATGCATTCCCACTGGAGAAGTTGCACAATGGTAAATATAAAGTCCCGCGTTAATCGCTTTAAACGAAAACTTAGAAGATCTTCCTGGAACAGTTAGAGAAGCTCCTGCTCCACCGCCTTGACCGGTTACTGCGTGTAAGTCGATGTTGTGAGGCATTTTGCTACTTGGGTGATTGTGTAAATTAAACTCTACATCATCCCCTTCTCTAATCCGAATAAAAGGACCAGGCACAGTTCCACCAAATGTCCAAAAAGTATATTCTACACCATCTGCCAATCGACCGACCACTTCTTTTGTCTCCAGATTGATGACTACTTTGGCTGGGTTTTTTCGAGTGATTGGGGGAGGAACTTCGGGGGCATACGTAAGCTTAGCCTCTTCCATAACAGGTTCTTTGTTACAGGCAGAAAACCAAACTATTGAAAATATCAATACAATGATAATATGCCCAAATTTTCGTGCAATAGGTTTCATTCATAATTCTCCATTAATAAAACACCTAGCATCTTTCAAATATAATGGAATTGATTTAGATCAAAAGGATATATTTTTTTATCGACTCAAACCTTTATGATAACCTTCTTTATAGAGTTTTAGAGAACAGTTTATAAAAAATTCAAATTTCAATTAATGAATCCCCAGAATATGACCTAGCTTATTTTTTTTAGTTAGCAGATACTGGTGATTTTCCTCAACGGACTCAATTTCAAGAGGCACGCGTCCTGTAATTTCTAAGCCATAACCTTCTAACCCAACTAGCTTACGTGGGTTATTTGTCATTATCCGCATTTTTTCGACACCTATATCTCTTAATATCTGAGCACCAATTCCATAATCACGCAGGTCAGGCGCAAAACCTAACTTCTCGTTAGCCTCAACAGTATCAAATCCAGTATCTTGAATCGCATAAGCTTTTAATTTATTTATCTTTCTAGTAATTTGCATCCAACTTCTCCCATAATTCTATCTCCTTCTATCCCACAAAACTAAAGGCTTAAAGCAAAATCGGACTTTCGTCTCTTTCATAATAAGGTGTTATGAACTAAACGGGGTAAAATTTTTTAGAATGCAAAATTCTAGGAAACAAAACATTATTTTCTAGATGAATATGTGTTTGGAGATCAGCTATATATTCTGCTAAAGTAGAATAACATATTTTCCAAGTTGTGCAGGCATAAGTTGGCGGAGTAAAGTAATTTGTTAGCGCTGTTAATTCTTTAATAAGAATTCCAACTTCTTCGTGCTCTAATTCCATTGCTTGAATTGGGGAACTTATCTGATCTTTGGGAAAATTGGAAGGAGTTCCATTAGCGATAGAGACCATGGCGGGGAAAAGTATATTTTCTTCTTTCATTAGATGAGGCATTAATTCATCTGTCAGAGCTTTGATTAACGCATATAGCTTATTAACCTCTGGATGTCTATCGCCATGGGCTAACACCATTTTGCTGCTATATCGCAAAAGCAATTCCCCTTTTTCGCGTGTATATACATGATGAGTAGATACAATGTAATCAATCAGTTCGACCATCGTCAGATTCTCTGCAAGAGTATCGGGTTCACCCTTTGTGGATAGGCTTTCTAATTCTGAAAGCACCAAATCACTATCAACCGCAGCATTTTGACATGCTTCTTTTAGAGTTTTCTTTCCACCACAGCAAAAATCAATTCCATGCTTGCTAAATAAATGCGCTGTTCTATAATCCTCTGTTACAAATTCTCCAACTTTCTTTTCTTCTAGTATCATTTTTCCTCACTCTCAAAATTCTTTAGAAAGGTTCTCACTAAAAAGGAAATATGTAATTGATATATATCAACTTGTTAAATAGAACTATAGAATTTTATGAATAAAGAAAAACCAAATATTAAAATAAAGATAATTGTTTTCCAAAAAAAATGAGCATTTCTCAAATCCATAAAAAAGTAGGAAATTAAAATGAATTTAAAAAAGCTAATTCCTATGATAAAATCTTTTGATTGCTCAAAAGAATTTCCAGACAGAAAAAAACTTAGATAAATGGAGAGTAACAATAAACCAAATACGATAAACGGAGTTTTTTTTATTTTCAAACTAATCACCTAATTAAATAAAGGACTGGAAATAATACAACCCAGATCAAGTCACACATATGCCAGAAGGATGCTCCTGCTTCTAAATTTTCTAGTGAAATTGTTCTTCGGTATAGAAAAATAAAAGATAAAATTGCAGTGCCCGCAATCACATGAACAAAATGAAATCCAGTGAGCAACCAATAAAAGGAAAAAAAATCACCGGAGTGAATGGTTTGTCCTATGTTTAATTTTTCATTGTATTCGAATCCTTTTAAAAATAGAAAACAAAGTCCAAATAAAATAGCGGCTACTAATGAGTAACCTAATGCCCTTGTTTGATTGTCCTTGTGAAAATTAACAGCCAACGCCATAAAAAATCCACTGGTAATAAGAAAGATCGTATTCCATAAGCCATAATTCAAATGAAGACTGGATTGCATTTTGTAAAACTCTTCCACTGCTTTTCTTTTCTCATGTAATAAAGCTCCGATCCCCATAAAAAAAGTAGCAATCTCTACTAAAATAATGATCCAAATCAAAATACCGCCGGGCTGATAGAAGATGGATTTTTGTTTTTCAATATCACTCATAAAATTCCCTCAATTTTGAATAATTAAACTTTTCTCTGATTGGTTAGCATTTCTTTTACAAGTGGCGCATAACCTTCCTTATCCGATT
The DNA here is from genome assembly GCA_016708435.1 of Leptospiraceae bacterium. Lineage (NCBI taxonomy): Bacteria > Pseudomonadati > Spirochaetota > Leptospiria > Leptospirales > Leptospiraceae > Leptospiraceae bacterium. The sequence goes on from JADJFV010000012.1 coordinate 7,097, forward strand.
TTAGTATATGCGATCTTAACCAAACAAAAAGAAACTCAAGTGTTTTCTTTCCTACATTTGATGTGCCTGTCTTTAGTTCTTCTTCTACACTTTCAATTCTATCAATGAACTTTTTATGCTCTTTTTTATGATTTGAAAAATCAGTGTAGGATGCCATTAGCATGAGTTCTTCTTCCATCGTAAAATGAGTATACGTATAGATTTTTAGATTATTGATAACTCTTTTTAATGCTTCTCTTTCAATATTAAATTTCTTTCTAGTAAATTGCATTCCACTTATCCCATAATTCTCTCCCATTCTAATTCCACAAATTAAAAGCTTAAATACCACTACTCAAAAATAAGTTCCACTATTTTACACAAAAGGGGGTTCCCAATTGCCAAGAACACGGTGCCAGTTGTAGATTAGAAAATACTTTTGGCAATTGGTATAGCAAAATCGGATTGCTCCTTATTTATAAAGAGATGTTATGAGCTTAACAGGGTAAATTTTTCATTTATAAACAAAATCTTTGAATGCAATTTATCGTTGTATCGCTATTCACTTATAGAGAGAAGAACTAACATAAAATGCGAGAGTTTTTAAATTATATTCTAATGAACATTTAAACAAATACGAAGAACATTTCTATTACTAGAATTGATGTCCGGGTTTTACGTTCGTATTGGAACCTGATCTGTTTCCAATGCCCCCAATATTTGAACTATCCCGACTGCTTGATCTCCCCCCGCCACCTTTTAAAAATGAAGGTAAATTAAACATTCTTGGAGAAAATGCACTCTCCTCTTTCATAATGTTTGCTCTATGCACTCTCATAATTTGTTCAAAAGTTTCTTTATCTCTCTTTTCTTTTAGTTCTTTTTCATCCAATGTCTCGCAAGAATTCAAAAAAAAGAAAAATGAAGATAACAAACAAAAAGTATTTATTAACGTGATTATTTTCATAATTTCCTCCTACCTTCCTCAAATCTCTTTTGAAGTAAGTTCAATTGTTCCCTTTAATTTTAGTAGTCTATTTCCAATTTTGTTTTCCACAAAATTTGGTTGAGTCAAAGACACAACAACGATAGAGAATTATACTGAATATCCGCATCATATTTTTCATGATTAATAAAATCTTTTCTTTGTCATATCGCCTTTGCCTAAAAGTAAACCGCTAACACTTATATCCTCGTCAATGTCTTCCCAATTAATCCCTTCCCCATCTCCAAGCAGTCTATAATTTTTTCTCTGCTTAATCGTTGCTTTGTTTAATCGAGGAAACCATACCAAATGGATAGATAAACTTCTGCCATCTTTTAACGATACAAACATATTATCTTTATCAAACCATATTTTTTGAGCTAATGCTTCAATCTGTAAAGTATTCATTCCAATTATCCTTTATTTCCTCTAATCTTTTGTGAATGAATAATAAAAAAATCTAAACCCTTTTTCATAAAATACATTAGGCATATATTCAATATTTAATTTGAGAAATTATTCCCTGTCAAGTTTTTATTGTCTTTCTAGCACCTGTCGGCTAATTTGCATTTCACTTCTCTCATTATTCTATCTCATTATAATTCCGCAAATTTAAAGCTTAAAGCAAAACCGGATGCTCCTTATTTATAAAACGGTGTCATGAACTAAATGGGGTAAAATTTTACCGAATAATAACGATTATTCGATCTATTTGCTATTAGCCTTTTTGTTTGCAATTTCATTTTTTTGCAATCTTCCATTTATCATTGTTCATTAACAATTAACCATTACTTATCTGCCTCTGCATCTTTATCATACAAAATAAATTCTTTCTTGACTTGTTCGTAAGTCTTACCCACATCATCTTTTCCATCGAACGCAAACTTGGTATTAGGCGGTAGTTCTTTGAGGGTGATTGTGAAGCCGGGGACAGTTGTCCTATCATTAAGCCCACTCCCCCAAAAATTTGCATTGTAAGAGCCCACTAGCAAAGTTGATAAAGGATTTAATTCGATAATTATTTGATAAACTTTCCTAGGCTTAAAATTTACCTCCATTTGTAATCCTCTATGAATGAATTGCTCAAAGAGCGTGTTTTCTACTGTAAGTCTTCCAACCGGATTATTTACTAAAGCCTTATACTGTGCAAAGTCTTTGTAGGAATCTAGATAAAGAATTACCTGTAACTCTCCTTTTTCGGAAGGAACCGGAAATAAGTATTCAGAACCATGAGCCATAAACAAACAACTTCTTTCTGTATTTATATAATTTTCAAAGATAATTTGTTCTTTTATCTTTGAGCTTACATTATACTGAGCGACATTTTCTTTAAGTGGATTTAATAACTGACCGTTCATTTCAATATAAATGGGTAGCATTTTTACCTTTTTAAGATATGTCCCTAAGTCAATTTCTGACCTACGATAAGGCTCTAAGTTATACTCTAAGTAATCTGTGTCTAATTTAGGGATTTTTAAATAAATAAATGAATGGTTTTTAATCAACCTCTCTTCTATTGTCCGGCTCCTGTTATTACAATTTTCTAAGTTTCGGGCTGACTTAAGCTCTCGGCTAAACTTACCAATTGAATGGCAAGACGTTCCAGCATAGGCAAATAAGCTTTCATTCAATGAAAAAAGTAGTAAAAGAAGAAGTTGAATTTTTGATATCTTCATAATAATTTATCTAAACTCAGATAGGGGACCGCCCTGACTCCAAGTTTCACCACTTATCCCACCCCACATTTGGCCTTCAATAATAGTTTTACCCATTTGAAAAGTTGCAAATGTGAAATATCTTGGTGCCCAATGCAATTGATTAATCCTTGCAAGTCCTTCTTCGGTAAGAAGCTTATCTGAATTTAAAAAACCGTCAACCCCTTCCGTTGACATTCCGTTAATTGCACTAGCGGTTGAACCCGCCGTGCTTAAAAAATCACCAGCTGCTTCCCCTTGCTCCGCTGCTCCTTTTCTTTCTAGTAATCTGCATTCAACTTCTCTCATAATTCTATCTCCTTCTATCCCACAAAGTTAAAGTGTAAAGCAAAAATGGACTTTCGTCTCTTTCATAATAAGGTGTTAAGAACTAAATGGGGTAAAATTTTTTTAACATTATACAATGCATTATGAAATTAGCCGTTACTTAATAACTAAAGAAGGGATCTTTCTTATAATCATTTTTACATGTTTTTCTACAATCTTCTGCCATCAGTGAGTTAAAGACAGTTAGCCGCACTTTGCTTGCCTTTAACTCTATGATTGCATTCGATGGATCTGCCTCTAATAATATTTTATAATTGTTCGCTAATGGATTTGCAGCACAGTAAATAAACATATTGGAAGATGTAGATGAATCAAGTGTGAAGCTTTGAATCGTCTTAGTTATATTTAATACAAAAATAAAACTTGGGTCAAGTGTTGAATTATTATTCGTGGGAGCAGTTGCTTTCGTATAGACAGAGCAACTTGCTGTGCCGGTAGCCGAAATATTAAAGACCTTTTTAGAAAAATCACTCTGACTAAAACTAAAAGGATATATATCAACATCGGTTGCACCCAATTGTCCTGAGACTCCAAAGGATTGAGAGGCTAATGGCAACTTTAAAACAATCGTTGAATCTGTCTGTATAAAACTATCATTGGGTTCTTTCTCCGGAGTTGCCAATGTTTTATATGTAAGAAAGAAATTTTCCGTCGCGCCCGTCGGAGAAATAGCAACGATGTCATTAAAAACTAGGAAGCCAAGAATCTCTCCCTCACCACATCCTTGCAAACATTTATCATAATCCAATTTATTCCAAAAGTACTGACTCTCTTGATGGCATGCGGAAAGAAATAAAAATACAATTATTAATATAAGTCTTGTAATCATAATTATCCTCAATTATTTATTTTAGCGAGGGCATTAATACGCTGGAATAGTTCCCGGTTGATAGTCTCCACTTCTCCCATAATTCTTTTTCCTTCCATCCCACAAATTAAAAGCTTAAATACCACTTCTCGCATATAAGTTCCACTATTTTTCTACAAAGGGGTATTCCCCATTCTCAAAAGCAGAGTATCCAATTTTAATTCAGAATTTACTTTTGAGAATGGGTATAGCAAAATCGGATTGCTCCTCTCTCATAAAAATGTGTTATGAATTAAACGGGGTAAAATTTTTGCCTCAATTCAAAAGCCCGACTATTGTGGAGATATACCTCTGGTATCCAAGAAAAACCTGGCTTTAAAAAATGTCAATAGGATTCAAAATTCAAAAGTAATAATTCGAGATTATTTATGGAGGACGAGCCTTTGGTCGAAAGTAACCGTTCAGATAGGTATGCGTTTCTTTTAATCCTTCCATTGTCTTTCTAGCTGAGTAGGAATAAACAACGGTTAGCTGCAGCTTTCCCCTTTCGTAAAGGGGTTAGTGGATTTTTTTTAAAACAGTCAGGGCAGTTTTGTGGTTTTACGTCAAAACTATTCTCAATAGCCTTAGCCCAAGTTCTTTGTTCGATGAATTCAAGCTTTTCTTTTATTCGGTTTGCATAGATCACATAATAGCGAATCATTTTTCGGTTTGGTTCAGGTAGAAAAAATAACATTCGCGCCATGAATTCATAAACATCAATGGTTTGTTCTACCTAACCCCACACTTTATACTTTTGATGAACAATGACAATTAGCCCCTTCCCTTAAAGGAAGGGGAATTTACAGTATAGATTAGTAAATTTTACAATTAATTCCCCTTCCTTTTAGGGAAGGGGCTACGTATTAATATCCGACAACATCTGAAGATGCGGGGTTAGGTCAAAAAGTTCTTTCAAATGCTGGAAGATAAGCGGGTTTAGTTTTATCGGTTGAACAAATATACAAAGTAGTTTGGCTCCTACTCTATATAGGTCAGAAAACTAAAAAGATGTGCAAATCTACTAAAGCCCCAACGGGGCGAAATATTCTCCGCATGGGTGTCCCCTCAGCCCATGTAATAATTCATGAAAGAATTAATTTAAGAATCCATTTCAAAACCAATAACTACCAGTATCCCTTCCGATAAGCTGTCCTTTACTCACATCCGGTCTAGCTACGCTTATACAGCCGGTCTAGCACCGGTGAGCAAGGGCAATTTAAAGCGGACGTATTCCGGTTCGATAAGCGGAGCTAGACCGAAGATGAGTTATAGTCAACATATACAAAGGATATAGAGTTCATTTTATCTGTGATTAATAAATAAAAAAGCCCTTCTCCTTTGCGGTTTAGTTCCGCAAAGGAGAAGGGCTTACACGTATTAGTCTCTCAACCCCAAGAATATTGGGGTGAGGCGAGGTAATTTTATTTAGTTAAAAGTCCACCATGTGTTACAAAGAATTCCACAAACACTAAGCTGATAATAGCCATGAGTTTGATTAGAATGTTGATAGCAGGACCGGATGTGTCTTTGAACGGATCACCAACAGTATCCCCTACTACAGCAGCTTTGTGTAAGTCAGTTCCTTTTTTACCAGCAGCTTCGATGTATTTCTTTGCATTGTCCCAAGCACCGCCTGAGTTTGCGCTAGAAATTGCAAGAACTACTCCGGAGACTAACGCACCAGCGAGCATTCCTGCCAAGCAATTTACCGAATAGCCAACCAACCAAGAGTGGAGAAAGAATTACAAGGAGTCCCGGAGCTATCATTTCACGAAGCAGCAGTTGTAGAGATGTCTACGCATTTTTTGTAATCAGGTTTACCAGTTCCTTCCATAAGACCAGGAATTTCTTTAAACTGACGACGAACTTCTTCTACCATGTCTTTCGCTGCATCACCGACTGATTTCATTGTGAAAGCAGAGAAGATAAATGGAAGCATAGCACCAAATAATAATCCACCGAATACGAGTGGATCTAGTAGTTCGATATTTCCAATAGTAGAATCTTGTAAACGAGAACGAGTGATAAAGGCAACAAATAAAGCAAGTGAGGTTAATGCAGCAGAGCCGATAGCAAAACCTTTACCGACAGCAGCAGTAGTGTTACCTGCAGCGTCTAACGTATCTGTTCTATCTCTTACTTCTTTTCCTAGACCAGCCATTTCAGAAATTCCACCAGCGTTGTCGGATACTGGTCCGTATGCGTCAATGGTAAGACCGATTGCGATTGTAGAAATCATTCCAAGAGCAGCGATTGCAATTCCATACATACCAGCCATTGTGCTAGAACCAACAATTGTGATTACGAGTAATACAACTGGCAATACAGAACTTTTGTAACCAAGAGCCAAACCGTAGATGATGTTCGTTGCCGCACCTGTATTACAAGCGTCAGCTACTTCACGGAACAGGTTTGTAAGAATGAGAAGTGTAAAACTCAGTGATAACACCGATAAACATTCCAGAAAAAAGTCCGAGGATTAGGGAATAATAAACATTCATTTTAGTGATTGTCTTGCCAGCTAATTCAAAATCTACCATGAATCTATCTGTTACAAAATACATAACAGTAGCCACGATGATAGTAGAAATCCAAAGTTGTTTTTTTTTAGAGTTCCTTCTACACTTCCACCTTCTTTACGCGCAAAAAAGTTTGAGTTAACAGCAGGAATTCAAATGCAGAAGTTAAAACAGGATATAAAATGCGTTCGTATTTCCGCTAAGAGCAGTAGCAGTTGCCCCAATCACAAGAGCCGCACAAGTTGCTTCAGCTGCAGAACCAAATAAGTCAGCACCCATACCAGCGATATCGCCTACGTTATCACCAACGTTATCCGCAATCGTAGCGGGGTTACGGGGATCATCTTCTGGGATTCCTTTTTCTACTTTACCAACTAAGGCCAGCACCCCAACATGCGGCTTTTGAGTATATACCACCACCTACACGGGAAACAAAGCAACAGAAGATCCACAAGACCAAATTCACGAGAGTTCCATCAAAATATGTTTTTCCATTCCAGGGTAAGCGCCGTGAAGATTAAAAGAGTGCAAATGAGTCCGAGGATTGGCATACCGATGAGACCAAATCCCATTATAGCCCAGAATCGAAAGCAACTCTAAATGCTTTAGGAAGGATCTTTGCAGCTTGTGCAGTGCGAACGTTACCCATGGGTTGCGATTCTCATTCCGATAAATCCAGAGAAATAAGAAAATGATTGCTCCAGAAATGAAAGCAATCGCTGTGGAAAAGCCCTTCATTAAAGTCGGTCTTAGGATTGTCTAAGAGAAAAAAGATAACTACTGTCATTACAGTCGATGAAAATACTAATTACTTTGAAATTCTCTCCATTAGAAATGCCATTGCCCCTTCTGCTATGGCAGCCGAGATGGTCTTTAATTTTACATCTTCTGGGTGTCTTTCCATCTACTCCGGCTACTTTGATCGTAATCACTTTACTAGTGAAAACGGCTGCAGTTAAGCGAAGTATAGACATGGCGATGATTATTACAGATACTCCCATTCAAAACTCTACTTGATTGATTGATTTTAAAATTGAATTTTGTGACTATCCGATTAAAATTTGCAGAAAAGGTATAGGTCAAGAGAAAAAAAAAGACTTAAAGATTAAAAATTAATAGGAATCCCCCTTATCTCATCTGTCTTCTTTGGAATAGGAACTAATTCCAAACCACTATAAATGAGGTGAGATATAATTAGAGGGCACAATTATTCAAAACCAACTCATTTAGCTTCGCTCCAAAATTGAAAACCCCCTTATTCATCGCATTTTACAGCGTGAGTGGGAGGCAAAAATCATTCCACGATACTGGGAAATTTCCAATTCTAAATAATTCATTTTGGGAAACGGATACATGGGAACTGGAGAAACACATCAAAATAAAGGGGAATATTTCCGTGGTCAAAACATCTTTCCCGTTTCTACAAAAACTTGCTACGACCAAACGTTCCTTGAATCGAAAGAATACATAGAACTATCGGAAGAAAATACTTAGATTGTCTCCTTGAAACTTAAATCCAAATAGAATCGCTGCTCCCATCTAAACCAACAGAGACACCCAATTAAAAATGGCGCCAGTCCAATTCAATAAATATTCGAAAAAGTAGAAATAGGAGCTAGTTGAATCCTTAAATGGTGCGCTCTTCAATTTCCTAATAAACGTCATTGAGTGAACAAAAAGCATGATAATAGAAAATACAATGAGTCCGGGAACTGCCATTTCAAAATCGTTCTTTGTTCCCGAACTTCCTGAAAATGTTTCGTTGTATTGAATGAATTTTTTTACTTTTGCAATTTTATAAGCAAAGGATTCCATTTCGAGAATAACAAGCGTTACCCCAACAAGATACATCGGGTTGGTCATGTCTCCTGTCATTTCCGGCTTGAATTGTATGATTCCAATTTTCTGATTTACTTTTTCTAAGATTCTGAAAAGTTTCCTGGAAGAACAAAACCTGCATGAATCTTTTTCTTTCAGTAAACTTTTTAATACTTCTCTATCCTTTGCATCTGTGATTTGAAAAACATTCAAGTCATTCTTCTTTTGTGTTTTTAAATTTCAATCCATTCTTTGCTGTAAGATTTTCCCAAAAGCCTCGATCTAAATTTTCAATTCCAATGCTTAAAGAATTCATTCCACCCGGAAAACATCCAATATAAAAATACAAAAAAAGGAGATGCAATAAATGTACTAATCAAAGGCCAAGTTCAAATTGATCTAAGAGGGTTTTTAACAAAGCCAGATATTCATTCTCGTAGACTCCTTCCTGTCAAGCTAATAAAAATATCTTCTAGAGGTATCTTGTCTGATTTTAAACCCTTTCAAGTGAATTCCTTCTTTTGAAATGATATTTAGAATTTATGTCTAATTTCTCTTTGATATTTTTTCCAGAAATAAAAATTCGACTCTTTGTTACTTTACAGTTTGTTGAGTGTAACGAGACTTATTTCATAGCTTATCTGCATTAAACCCCACCCTGAATTTCCTAGTTCTAGAATTTCCCCCTTCCGTATTTGTCTTTTATTTCGGGGTCATGCATTAGAGCGAGTAAAATATTGAGTCTTCTTTGCATTCCTCCTGATAGATTCGAAGCGATTTCGTTTTTCTTTGCTTCAAGTCCTAATTGTTCTAGAAGGGCAGACTTCCTACTCCCGGAAGTTTTACGGTCCGTAAATATCTCCCATAAAAACCAATTGCTCTTTACAATAAGAAGTTTCCAGACAAGATTCTGTGGACAAATTCCAACTCGGTCACGGTTTTTTATCTTCTGTTGCAACTACTCTTCCGCAAGAAAAAGATTTTGCCATTATCCGCCTCTGAGACTCCTGCTATCCTCATAGATATGAGCGTGTTTTTTCCTGCTCCATTCGACAGAGTAATCCGAATAATTCGCCAGAATAAATTTCTAAGTTTATGTTTTGAAATGCTTTGAAATCACCAAAGTTTTATTTAGATTTTCAATCTTTAAAACTACAGTCTTAGATGGATTAATTTCCAACTCTACTCTCGTCTAATTCAGCCAATTGCTGTTCGAGTCTCACTTCGACTAACTACCGGGGTTTGAGGCTGTTCACTCTGCCCGATCGCTTCTTCGTACCGTGATTTACATTTATATTCCAACCGGATACATAATGAAGACAAGTATGATGACTATTCACAAAGTATTTGAACTGCTTTTTGGTTTTGGATAAGCCCATGCAGAAGGAGGATGCATGCAAGGCCTTTTCTAATCTAGCAATTTTACGCATTCTCTTGATTATCTTTTCATATTGACAACAATCTATCATCGGATCTGCTAACTCTGCGTCGAAGTTCTTTTTCTCAA
>JADJFV010000013.1 GCA_016708435.1 Leptospiraceae bacterium
TGATATTCGGAGATAAATTAATAATCAAACCTAAATATAATAATATTGAAATAAACCTTTTAAGTGGTAATTATTATGGATACTATTATAAAGTAAAAGTGGGAAATAAGTTCGGATTGTTATTTGAAGAGAATTTAATAGTTGAGCCTAAATATGATGAAATCGAAAAAATGGATTCTTACGAAAATAAAATTCTAGTTCGAAATGAAAAAAAGAAAGTATGGATAAATTTTAAATAACAGCGGAAAAAAGAAAAAATGAGTCAATTCCGTATTATACACATAAAAGGTAACCAATTAAATGCCTGAGAATATAGAACAGAACGTTTTTAAAAATAGAAACCTGCTTAACTTAGCTGGAATTATCCAATCTAGTCGATCGAACGGACCTGGAAGTAGGGCTGTTATATTTTTTCAAGGATGTAAATTCAATTGTCCTGGTTGCTATAACCCACAAACCCATAGTTTCAAAAGAAATGAAATCATCTCTCCGGTAGATTTACTTATAAAACTCAGTGAGTCAAATCCGATTGAAGGAATAACGATTAGTGGAGGTGAGCCTTTTGAGCAAAAAGAAGGTTTATATGAATTGTTAAAATTATCCAAAGAAGTTTATGGTTATTCTAATATTGTTTATACAGGTAACAGCAAAGAAGAAATTGAGCAAAAGTTTTTTGCTTATATTGATGTATTAATTGAAGGGAGGTTTGAATTTGAACATCCCGAAAAAGATTACATTCGTGGTTCAACAAACCAAAGGTTTCATTTCTTTAGTAATAGGTACAATAAGGAAGACTTGAAAAGAAACGGGGATTCCGAGATTATATTTTTATTAGATGGTTCCATAATGGTAACAGGTTTTGCAAAAGTAGAGATTTAAAAATGGAGAAAGAAAATCTATATTTAAATGTTTATAGAACCCAAACTGATAAAGGTTATGGATTGATTTTTGAGTATGGTAATGACAGCAAAACTTTATTTGAACCACAATATAAAGAAATGGAGATAAAAGAAATAGCCAATAAGTCTTACTTAGTAAAAACAAATACGGGTTATGGGCTCATTTATGCAGATACTCATAAAAATGGAAGTAAAGTATTATTCGATCCGCTATATATGGAAATAAAAAAAATTTCAAATTATCTCTATAAATTGAAAACAAATATAGGTTATGGGTTGGTAAAAATTCATGATGAAAAAAGCAAAACTTTGCTTGAACCAGAATACAAAGAGATAGAAATAAAAGAAATTAGGGATGATTATTATCTAGTAAAAACAGATGTAGGCTATGGACTTATATATGTTGGATATGAAAGTAAAATCTTAGTTAAACCCAATAAAGAAAATAATCTAATTTCAATCTACAATGCTTTTGCAATTAATTATATAGATAAAATAAATAAAGAAACAAATCAAGTTGCAGCAAAAAATAAAATTCTTTTAGTTCTTAACACATTATTTATGATAGCGATAATTGCATTTCCTGTTTTGTTTAGTTCATTTTGGAATTATACCGTCAATCATATACAAATTATAAGGGAAGTGATGAATATCTCCTTTCATTATATAGAAAAAATTTTCCCCATATTAATAAGTTTAATTTTCCTTGGTGGAATTGGTGGGCTAAAAGGGGTAGGGATTTTTATTTTTATTGATATTGTAATTATAGTTTTAATTATATTATTTTCCTTTCTATTTATTGTATTTACTAATCTACAGTTACTATCCGTTATGATGCTTTTCATCTTATGGTTAGTTAAAATATGGTTAATTAAAAATAATATATTCTATATAAAACAAATTAAGCAGAATTTGCAATATAAATACAATACCGTTTTGCATTCCCAAAACCTTTTGTATAGGTATTCCCTATTGAAAGAATTAAAGTCTTATCTTTTTAGAAAAAAGTTTAAATTATTATATTTAGATGCAATAGAGAAACTGTTAATACAAATAAAAAGTCATGCAGTGCACATGCCTGAACATGTTGTGATATGTGAGCATTATTCTCATTATTGGAACATTCAGAATAGAAAAATTAATGTAAAAGCAAAAGAAATTTTGGATGAGGTACATAAGAAATTTTCAAGTAAATCAATAGTGTTTAAACGATGGCTTGAGTAGAAGTTTAATATAATAATAAAAGGAGATAGCTAATGTTGCAGTATCAGCAAAAGAATAATATTCGCGGTTCAAGAAACCAGAAGTTTCATTTTTTTAACAATAGATACAATATGGAATATATGAAAAGACATGGAGACGTAGAGATAATATTTATATCTGATGGTTCAATAATGATAACGGGTTTTGTAAAAGTAGAGATTTAAAAATGGAAAAAGAGTTTCTAATCCAGTATTTTTATAGGACTCAAACGGATAAAGGTTATGGATTGATTTTTGATTATGATAAAAAAAGCAAAACTCTATTTGAACCACAATACAAAGAGATAGAACTAGAAAAGATTGCAGATACTTACTATCGAGTTAAGACAGATAAGGGTTATGGACTGATTTATGCGTATGCCTATAAAAAAGAAAGTAAAGTATTAATCGAGCCGCTATATAAGGAAGTAGGAAAAATTTCAAATCATCTCTATAAAATAAAAACAGACCTTGGTTTTGGGTTGGTAAACGCTAATGATAAAGAAAACAAAACTTTATTTGAAGCAGAATATAAAGAAATGGAGATACAAGAAATTGCAGATAATTATTATCTAATAACTACTGATTTAGGTTATGGACTCATAAATGCTGGATATGAAAGCAAAATCTTAGTTGAACCGAGTAAAAAAAATAACCTAATTTCAACATACGATGTTTTTGCGATCGAATGTATAGAAAAAATCAATAGAAAAATAAATCAAATCACTTCAACAAATAAATATTTTTTTGCCCTTAATTTTTTATTTACCTTGGCGATTATAGTATATCCAAATTTGTTTCAATATTTTTGGAATTATCCTTATTTCATATTTTTCATACTTATTATTATAATCCCTGTAATGATAATTACATATGAGGAACATATGGATTTTGGCGGAATGTTACATATTATTTTCTTATTCTGTATTTCCTTCGGTCCTATCATTTTCCTTATCTTTGCCATTATTCATTCTATAATTTTAGAAATTCTATTAATTCTCTCAATTATATTAATTTCATTCAATATTTGGAATGGTATGAGAAATGTAAAGGGTATAAAAAAAGATTTGGAAAAAGAATATAAAAAAATTTTAAATTCAAAGAATATTATTTATAAATATTCGCTATTAAAGGAATTGAAAAATTATTTATATAGTAAAGAATTTGAAGAGATATACTTTAAAGGGGTATCTGATTTATTAGAAAAAATAGAAAAAGAACAAGCTTATGTGCCTGAACACGTAGAGATATGCGATTATTATTCGCGATATTGGAATATTCAAAGTTATGAGCTCACTCAAAAAGCAAAAGAAGTTCTTAACAAGGCACAGAAGAAATTTTCTTTAAAATCCATTGTATTTAAAAAATGGATAGAATAATATTTTCATAATATATAACGAAAGGAGAAAATCAATGTCACATTTTACAAGAGTTGTGGTCAAGTTAAAGGAAAAAGAAGTAATCAAGGAAGCTCTAAAAGAACTTGGATATGAGATAAAAGAAGGAAATCAAGAAATCATTGATTATTATAAAACTAAGAAAAAGGTAGAATGGCTTATTGTAGGCAATGGCTCAAAAATAGGTATTAATTTCTCCGGTGAAGAAATTGAAGTAATTGCGGATTGGTGGGGAAATAAAGTTAAAGAAGATGAATTTATGAATTCGTTAAAACAAAAATATTCCATCAGACAAGTAAAAAAGACAGTAGATGAAAAAATGCACAATTATCGACCTATCCTTGAGTCATCGGGGGATAATGGTGAATATAGAATTGTATTGAAACAAATTCGAGATTAAAGGAGATTTTTATGGAAGATAAACTCATTGAAATTATAATTAGCAAGACTGGAGAAATTAGTTTAGACTTACAAAATATTCCTCCAGAAGAACACGGTATTACAAAAGGTCTTGAAGAAGCACTGGGAAAGATTATAGAAAAGAAATATAAAGACGAAGACAGGTCAATAAAAATAGAGGAAAAAATCAAATTAAAAATTAGGAGCATATTATGTCTACCAATAAAAATAGTTTTCAAGAAGACCTCGAATTAAATTTAAATGCAGGACAGCCTTACATTTGGATAGAAACTTTTGAACCAGAAGTAGCTTTGAGAATAATCTTAAAATTCTTTGAAAAATCTAATTATAATAAAATGGTATATTTTACTATTTTAGGAGTTAGAACTTATCAAAAAAATAAGGATAAAATTGAAGAAAGCTTAGACGCAAAATTTAATTTAGATGACATTTTAAATGAAATTGAACAAGGAAAAAGTCCAAAGGTAATTTATGTTTTAGATGGTATCCATAGGTACATTGACTTTTATAAAACGGAAAAAGAAAGAACTTTACTTTTACAAATCAAAGCGATGTACCCCATATTACAAACGATTACATCACATATAATTTTTTTATCTCCAATCGTAGAAAATATTCCAATTGAGATAAGAGATTATATAGAGGTTATGGATCTTCCGCTGCCTAGTAAAGAAGAAATAATTGACTTAATCGATAAATTTAAGGAAATTAAAATACCTAAACAGAATGCAATAGAGCAGAATTTAAAAAATAGCCGTGCAGAAGCAAGTATGGTATTAACTGAAATTAATATTATAAAAGCTCTGCAAAAAGGAATGTTAAAAACCAACGTTCAAAATAATGGACTCAAAATTACTAAAAATATTATTCCCTCCATTACCACAGAAAAGAAACAAATTATTAGAAAATCTGGAATTTTAGAATTGATTTCAGTTCAAGAAAACTTCGATAGCGTAGGTGGACTAAATAATTTAAAACAATGGATAAAAAATAGAAAAATATGCTTGAAAGCAGAAGCAAGAGAGTATGGAATTCCACAACCAAAAGGCGTTGCATTAGTAGGCGTTCCCGGAGCAGGTAAAAGTCTTTCCTGTAAAGTGATTTCTACTGTCATGGAGTTACCCCTTTTACGTTTAGATTTTGGACGAATTTATGGTTCATATGTCGGGGAGTCTGAAAAAAATTTACGAAATGCAATTAAAATTACAGAGGCGATGAGTCCCTGTATTTTATGGATTGATGAATTAGAAAAAGGAATTGCGGGAAGTCATACTGGAAGTGGTGGAACCAGTATGAGTGAGATCAGCCAGAGAATATTTGGAACCTTTATTACATGGATGCAAGAAAGAAAAAGTACTGTATTCATTGTTGCAACTGCAAATAAACCACGGCTACTTCCACCTGAGTTACTTCGCAAAGGTAGATTTGATGAAATCTTTTTTGTAGGTTTTCCGACTAACAAGGAACGGGAAGAAATTTTCAAAGTTCATTTGGGAAAGTATCGAACTGAAAAGAATAAAATTAGTTTTGAAGGAATTAAAGATAAACTTGAATAGATTATTAATAACACATAAGACTATACCGGTTCTGAAATTGAATATATTGTAACAGAAAGTTTAATTCAAAAATTTCAATATAAAGAAAAAGATTTTGGAGAAATCATATTAGAAGAAATAGAAAAAATTGTACCTTTGAAAGTTACAGCTCGTGAAGATTTAAAGGACTTATACGAGTGGTGTGATGGTAGAGTGAGAATTGCTAACGACTATCCAAATGAATATAACTTTAATTATGCTGGATACAAAGATTTAGAAAAAGAATTATTACCAGACCAGGTAAAGATTTTGGAAGAAAAAAAATGAGTTGGTTAGGTATTGATTTCGGCTCTACAAATACAGTTGTTGCTTTTGCCGCTACGAAAGATGCACATAGTATAGAATATATTGAATTTCCAAATAAAAAAGTTTACGATAGGATTCCTGTTTTACCTTCTGAATATGAAAATTTGGAATCGATTGTATCTAAAAGTCAAAAGTTTTTTGATCGACTTAAATCTATATTTAGATACAAAAAGCAAATCAGGATAAAAAGTTATTTAGATATGCCCTTCACTCAGAAACGCTATACTGATATTAAAAGGCAAATTTATTCAGCTAAAAATAATAAGTTATTAGAATATAAAAAGGTGATGCATCTATTCTTAGAAAACCTTAAAAAACAGGTAGAAGAAAAAATTAATGATAAAATAGAAAAAATAGTTTTTAGTTACCCGATACTAAACGAAAAAGATTCCCATATAAAAGGAGAACAATTCCATCGAATTTTGGAGGAAGTTACAAAAAAAGTATTTTCAGAAATAGAAATAGAATATTTTGATGAAGTTGCCTGTTCTGCTTTAAGTTATGGAATAGAAGGTAATTATATATGTATAGTAGACATAGGTGGCTCTACAACTTCCCTATCTGTTGTCAAGTTAGAGAATAATACCTCAGTAATTTTTACAAGTCAGAGTTTTGCTTTCGGTGGAAAAGATATTGATGAAATTATTTCTAATAATACAAAGTTTGATCTTCGGAAAGCAGAAGAAATAAAAATTCAACTTTCAAACAGTGAATCAACTGAACTAGAAGGAAGGAATTTTTATAGAAATGATTTAGAAGAGTGGATTAGTAAGGAAGGCTATTATGAAGTTATCAAAAATGAAATTGGGAAAATTTTTGAAGAGTTGAATTCTAGAAGAATTCAAAAAGAAGAATTATCTCACTTAATTTTTGTCGGAGGCACAACAAAAATTCCTTCTATAAAAAAAGCTATTATTGATAAGTTTAAAGTTCATAATCCAGATATAATTAACGAGGATGGGAATGTATTTGGTAGTGTGTCACATGGAGGAGCATTACTTTCAACTGGCATTAAAAAAAATCCCTATTTGAACTATTTTTATGGAATTCGAGTAATCAATGAAGGACAAAAACGAAATGATTACCAGATCATTTTTTGGGGAAATTCTCAATCTAAAATCGGAGACATGAAAAAAGCAGAATTTATAAGATTTATTTCTGAGAAAGCAGAAGAAACTATTTATTATCCAATTGAGCTTTCTATTCATGAATTTAATCTAGATGATTTAACTGCTACTTTTCAAGCTGGGAACCCTGTTTATAATGTTAATAACGATAAGCATGGAGTATTGGTGGGCAACGTGGAATTTTCAAAAGTAATTCAACCAAACTTTGTCTTAAAGTTTTTTATTACGGAAGACAAAGATCTACGAGTCACCATTTATTATGATAAGGAAGTAGGTAGTGAATATAATGATGAATTTATTTGTAAGGTAAGATAAAAAATACTCTGTTTAAATAAGCGGAAACGGATAAACTATTTAAAAAAAATCCTATAAAAAAATTACCATTACCCGCAATAACCGTTTTCACGCTCAAGAGAATATCTCGACGAACACTGTCTGAACTTTGATTACAATGATTTACGGGTAATAATAATCTCTCGGTATAAAAATAAAATCCGACAAGAACGCAATCACATAAATCATACGAATCACAGTTCAGACAAGGTAGAACGGCAATACACTACTTATTACTCTCCGCAGGCAAAGACATATTACCCACATCCATCAAAAATCCTGAAACTATCTCCGAATTTACAATAGTCACGAGAACTTTCTCTACAATAATATTAATAGTAAAATTCCATTCTTGCTATTCGTGCATTTTTTTAGTAAAGTATTAAAAAAACTAAAAGGAGCAAAGCATGAAAACAATATGGATTATCCTCATCACTTTTCTAATTGGGATATCTTGTTCAAATAAAAATGAGAGCGAGAAAAAAAAGGAGAAGAATATGCAAATGGCTTTTTGGGCAATGGAGTTATGCAGAAAACCTTTTGCTGGAATACAGAATATGGAAAATCTTTCTGCACCGTTGCAAGGAGAAGTTCCCTGTAAATCTGAATCTGGTTTTAGTGCAACAAGCGTTAAAACTAGTGCGTATTGGTTTTGGGAAAATAAAAGACATATAATAAGTGATACGGGCATTCCATATCATTATAGTTATTTAACTCAAAATCTACATGGAAATGGGATGAAATGAAGTTTAAAGGAAAGTTAATCAAAATTAAATCTTCTAGTTCTGCGGATAGCTGCTATTCAGGTGGCACTCTTCATTTCTCGATGTTGATAAAAAAGTTTTAAGTCAGGTATCCTTTCCTTGCAGAACAGTTGCCATAACTGATACAACTGTGCCTGATAAAACTTTCTATTTACAACTTGATTCTGGTGATTGGGGAGTAAGTATATTAATTGTTGAATAGAATAAAATATTTGGTGTATTATTGGAAACCTATTTTTGAAATAGTAAAAAGTCTCCCATATTCAATAATATTTTATCTTATCTGACACAAACTAATTATAATTTATTTGCTAAAAATAATTTAAGTAAATATATGGAGCAGATGGATTCTTTTTTTAAAAGGCTATTTGTTACCTATACCAAAGAAAATGAAAAGACCGGAGAAATATATAGTGGGCGAGCAAGCGGGATTATCTCAGAAGAAGATATAAATGGAACTTCGGCAAGGGATATTTTAGCGAAAAGAGATTCGTCACACCATAAAAACAAAGACGGTTTCCAGAGGGCTGATATAGATGTTTATTCGGTTGACTCTGATGCAACAAGAGGAAGGGAACAAATGCTAATTGATTATAATGGTGGAGCAAAATCAGAAGGGGGATTTTCAGGAAATGACATCAATGGCATTAGCCATAAAAATAAAAAGAGAGAGCAATACTTGGAAGCTGCTTTAAAAATCTTTGGTGGGTTAGGAATTTTATTCTTGCTTTTTACTATACTATATTCAATAATCTAGTTATGGTTACGACACCGAAAAAACAAAAGAGGACGATGGGTTCCATTGTAAAAGTTCCCCTTGAAAAAGGGTTTCATACGTATGCTAGAATCTTAGGTGTTGATATTGCTTTTTATGATCTGCGCACAAAAGAAGAAATCACAAACATGAAAGAAATTGTTTCTTCTCCGATATTGTTTATTACTGCGGTCAATTATTATGCGATTACAAAAGGTCTTTGGGAGAAAGTTGGTAAAGCATCTTTAGAGGAATATCCTGTTACCATTCCGCCTCAATTTGTACAAAATCCATTAAACCCCGAACAATTCTTCATTGAAGAAAAGGGAATTCGCCGACCTGCGACCAAAGAAGAATGCAAAGGATTAGAACGATCCGCAGTCTGGACACCAGAAGGAATCCAAAAACGGCTGAATGATTACTATGCAGGGCGTAATAACTATTATGTGCAAAAAGATCACAGTTTAGATAGCTCCTTTAGCAAGAAAGAAAAAGTAGCTTGATTTGCGGCATCTCGACTTGTAGTGAGTTTATCGAATCCCACAAGATTCAGACAGAGGAAGAAAGTTAAGTCATACAGTTCCAAATTTTTAGTATTCTCAGCTTCTTAATACAGACTTCGAAAGTTCTTCTCCAACCCAGAACCCCGCTTTATTTTTAATAGTAAGACTATTCATTTGTATTTTATTTATCATAAGAGTATAATTTTAATCATTAAGGAAAAATGCAATGATACAGAAAAATATTCTTCTTGAAATACAAACGCATATAGAGATTGCACAATCAAAGATAGCCGTGGATGCAGCCAATGAATTCATTTCAAAAAATAAATCTATTTTGGAAAATGAAAAAAGCATTGAATCTGGTTTTAGTGCAACAAGCTTTAAAACTAGTGCGTATTGGTTTTGGGAAAATAAAAGACAAATAATAAGTGATACGGGCATTCCATATCATTACGGTTATTTAACGCAAAAATCTACATGGAAATGGGATGATATGAAGTTTAAAGGACGACTAATTAAAATTAAATCATCTAGTTATGCTGAAAGTTGTAATTCAGGTGGAACACTCTCATTTCTAGATATACATAAAAAAGTTTTAAGTGAGGTATCTTTTCCTTGTAAAACGGTTTCTACCACTGAGGCAAAAGTTCCAGAGAATACTTTCTATTTACAACTTGATTCTGGTGATTGGGGAGTAAGTATATTAATTACTGAATAAAGCTAATGAAAACGATAAAAGATATTTTACTGGAGACTAGAGAAAATGACTTTTTTGAAAAAGTGGAGCCATTTTCTCGTTTTATTCTGAAAAAGGAAAACGAATCATTGTCTCCTGATTTTTTAAAATGGTTTGAGAAAAGTATAGAAGAGCAAATTTTTAAATTTGGGAAATTACAATACCTATATTTTAAAAAGGGTCCCGGTTTTGGTGCAGTTGGAGAAGAAAGAACAGCTAAAAGTTTTATAAGAGCTTTGGATAAAATTCCAGCCAGAAGTAAAATTTATTCTCAGCAAATGTCTTCTTTCGAATCTCGAATAAATGAGATTGATGCCGAGTATGGGTATCCAGATTCTGAGTTTTTAAAACAGGAATTGAAACGGCTATACTTTATATTCATGGAAGTGGAGGTTATGGTTGAAGATCATCTCTGGATCAATCGAATGCTGGAATGGATGGGAAGTTCAAACCGATATGAATTTGCTTTGAGAACAGAAGGTTTTATTATGCATTTTGGCAAAGAAACTATCCAAAAAAGTAAAATCAATAATAAGTTAATTGAAATAAGGACTTTGGAAAATGAATTAGCTAGGACTCCTTTAGCAAATCTGAATATAGCAGCCTCCAACTTTGGAGAATTTATCTTGCTGCGAAAGTGTGCCTTTGAGAGTTCTTTTTACAATAGTTGGTGTAGTTTGTATTCTGATCTGAATGAAGTATCTCTAATATGGCTCCACGATTATACTAATATTTCGATTATGATTCGATACTTTGCCCTCACTGCTTATGGATTTCTATCCTTAGAAGAAGCTGAGAAAGGCTCTAAGAAGTTTATTGATGAAGTCGTAGAGGGAACACTGTGGCATGAAATCGGGCATTCCATTTCACTGGATGAAAACTTGAATTTACAGAATCATCATAAAGGTCTAGTTTCCTCCTTGCCGAATACTACAAATCATTCTGCTATCGCTTTAAAAGAAGCAATGGCAGATTGGGCTCCAACGATGGATGGAGTAAGTGGACCCATTATGAATTTAATCCAGATTTCAGAAAAGGATTATGAAAAAGCTCAAAGAATGTTATTTGTCTATTTGTCGGATTACTGGTTTTTAAATCCCGATAATGATTTTCTAAGTAAAATGACAGATCTCATTTTATCTTTGCTTATGCCTTTTATAAATTCAGATAGGGAAATTGATTTTCAAGAAATCAAAAATAATCATGATGAAATTTATAAATTTCTAGAAGACCATTTTAAAGAAGTTTCCGACAAGCTTTTGGAAGTGATTGAATCGGCATCATTTAAAGCATCTGATGATCTTTCAGTGAATTTTACTTTTATTTCTAAACGATTAGCAGAGATGTTAAATCCCGTGCTTAAGAAAGAAGATCTGGAAGGCTGTAAAGAAACGACTTTATTTTGGCAACACGTTATAAACTCTCTTGAATCGCATTCTCCTGAATCGTACATTCATTTTCAAGAATGTCTTAAAAACTATGATACAAAATTTAATTCGGATTTATTACAATTTATTTCGAAAAAAGATGCATTGGCTGCTAAATCATCCAATCTGCGTGAGTATGTTGTTGAGTCCATGAAAAGAAAAGGTTTTTATAGCTCGAAAGGAGTGAATCCATCATTACAGTAAAATATTTCGCTTTCCTTTCATAACTGGATATTTTGAACTAAAGCTTGTAAATTTTTTTCCCAATAAATGAGTCTGCTCTTGCCATTAGTGACAATGGTGATATTTATGGGAAATATGGTAATTGTTGGAAAGAAGGGAATGGTAGTAAAATTCTATTATAATAAAGAGGAACTAAATAATGAAATTTGTTCACTTAACAAAACTTAAAAATATTGGAAGAATAAAAAAAGAAGGAATTCACAAAATTAAAGGAAAAGGTGTTTATTGTATGCCTTTTTTGAAACACACCTTTTAGCTTATGTAGAAAATCCTAACGATCCAAAGGGTCTTGATAATATAATTAAATCCAATGATCCATTGCCTGCATACCACTTATGGAGGTTTCTTTTTAACTATGGGATTCATTCTAATTGGGGGATAAAACATGCTGCGATAATTTTTGATATGCCGAAGGAAAGCTACCCATTAAGAATTACATTTCCCATTGGTATGAATGGAATTGCAAATGAAGTGGCATTAATTCTTAAAGATGATCCAATACTTAATATCCCTGAAGAAGAAAAAGAAGAATACATTCGTATTTCTGAACAGCCACCTTTTTTTTCTGATACTGTAGACATAAAGGTTTATTCTGAAGAAGCTGCGAGTAGGGTATTTCATATATTACTGGAATCCGGTTATGAAGTTCCATACAAAAGTTGGGAGTATTTAGAAGTTATAACAAGTAGTTCGATTCCAGTTTCAGCGATAAAACGCATTATTCCCTTTTATAGAAAAAGCCATGAAAATAAAAATAAAAAATATAAGGATTATTCAAAAGAAGAATAGCGCATACTCCCGTTAATCTCTTTTAGTCGAATGTGAACCAAAATCGACAAATATTATTTTTAATAGTAAGACTATTCATTTGTATTTATTTATCATAAGAGTATAATTTTAATCATTGAGGAAAAAATCAATGGTACAGAAAAATATTCTTCTTGAAATACAAAAGCATATAGAGATTGCACAATCAAAGATAGCAGTGGATGCAGCTAATGAGTTCATTTCAAAAAATAAGGCTATTTTGGAAAATGAAACAAGCATTGACTTTGGTGGTAGCTGCGGATACGCTTATCTAATTGCTTATAATGGCAGGCATCCAGTCTTAAAAAATCTAAAGCAAATAGGATTAGTCGATGATCCTAAAAAACCATATTATATTGGTCTTAATTTTCCGATCCAATTCTCACAATGCCTTGAATATAATTTATTTGTGAAAAGGAGTGTTTGCAAATATTTGAATGAGAATCTAGCAAATATTTTTTTCTGTATTTACAGGGTAGATTAAATACAATAATCTTAATAGTAAAATTCCCTTCTTGTAAATCTCTCCTTCTCTTGCTAAAATATACAAATAGCAAGGGAAAATTCTTTTCAGCATAAAGAGTTCTAATCAAGGAGAGGAAAATATGAAATTACCAATCAGAGCATTCATCTTCATTTGTTTGTCATTAACCGCTCAAATTGTTTATTCAAATGATCTACGGGCTTTGAATGAGGAATTAGCGCGAATACAGTCAGAATCAGTTCTTCTAATGAAGACACTTCAAAAATATTCTAGTTCTTTCGAAACACTCCAATAGGCTAACGCCAAACAAGAAAAAAACATTACTCGTAAAAAGACTCTACTATTTACCACCGACACAATTCTAGCAGAGAACTTTTACAAGAAGGAGTTTTACAATGAATCCATCTGATATAAACAGAAATACTAAAAAAAATAATTTCACAGAAAAAGAAATAAATCTTTACCGAAGAGGATTACGGGTATTATACGCAGAACTCGGACTCGAAATTTTCTCTTTCCTAGAAATCGTAATTAAAATGAACAAAGAAAAATAAACTCAAATTTATTCCAACGGAGAACCATTTATGATAAGTATAGAGTCGAGAAAGGCAATTGAATTCTCAGCGTTAAAATTAAAGCATGTGGTTCGTAAGCGAACAGGCTTACCATATTATACCCATATTGTACGAGTTATTTGCTTTCTTTTAGAACATGGAGTAAGAGATAATTCGATATTATCCGCCGGAGCATTGCATGACAATATCGAAGAAGGTGGCTGCTCTGTAGAAGAACTAAGTAAACATTTTAAAGAACCTACGGTTAAACTTGTAGTAGAATTAACCGATTCGTCTATTGACGACTCTTTAGTATTGAAGCAACATAAAATCTTTCTTGCAAAATATGTTTATTCTCACGAAGCCATATTAATAAGCTGCAGTGATAAATACGATAATTTCTATGAGAATATCTCTGAATATAAATTGGGGCTTACTAAGTTTACGCCTAGTAAGATAGATTATTACTTTGGACTCTATAAATCATTCGAATACAGACTACAAAAAAAGCATGACCCTGTATTGGAAAGTATGCTAAAAGACTATCGACTGTTACTTGATAGATTTGAGAATGAAGTTAAATAAGGAGAACGCTATGAAAGAGATAAAAGTCTTAGAAGATTACTACTTTAAAATTTATACTGATTGTAAACCAAAGTTTGAAAATTTCTTACTTGAAAATGGAATGAAAGATTTTAGAGTTTTAAAATTGGATAAAAAAATGCAAATCATGGATACCGATCATACAGGAACAAAAACGCTGAGAGGCTTTCAAGTATTATGGATTTATTCTCTTTGGAAACTAGATGACCAAGTAAATGCTAGAATCATTGTAGTTCCAAAATCGATTATGGAAAAAAAGAATGAAACAGAACATGTGATGCTAACAACAATGATCTTTCATATTCTTAACTACAGGAGTAAAAAGGCTTTCATGCCAGTATTATTTACAGATGGAAATCCGAATGAGTTCATAGATTTTATTTGTAACGCTGAACGATATAAGCCTTTAAAAGATTTACTATGCATCGGAACTCCCGATAGATTAATTGAGTTAAGTTCTTTTAGTGGATAATAACATGAAACCGACACAAAATATTACGACAATTATAAGCCTAAATATTTTAGAAAGGATGGTATAAAAACAATGCGAACTTCTAAAGAAAGAAAAGAAATAGAATATTTTAATGAACATGTCTATAATGAGGCTAATAAGATTTTGCCGGAAGATTCCGAATCAACTATGAATGCTAAAATTATGGCTGAAAATTTAATTGTAAATATAATATTAGACAGTCCCTTTAAGTTTAAATTTCCAAATTCGGCAGATTGGTTTCAAAAGAAAAGAGAAGAAATTAAAGCTGAATATCCAGAGGAATGTAAATACTTTCACTCTGCATTTTTGCACTCTAAACTTCTAGAAGAATTAGAGCCAATGTATTTAGCCTCCGATACGGTTCCTAGTAAAGAAAAAGATTTGTATTTAAAAGTAAAAAGAAAAAATACAAAGCCACTACAGTGAGTAGTGAATCGTTTATTTACCTTGCAATAATTTCTTTAATGGCAAATTATTCCGTTCTAACAACTGATATAGTTATTCCGTTTTGAATTTTGGTATAGTGGAAGAAACAGCCATTAAAGTCATTGGTTTCAATTATATTTTTTTGAGTAAGTAACCAGACATCTCCGATTAAATCTAGGCAAGATTCAAAAGATAACTCTCCAGTTTCATTTTTTTCTTTACACATTTGTTCCAGTTGTAATAAAATATTTTTTACTAATTCATCTGATTTATTTTTATTAGCAAAGTCGTTCCACATTCTTGTGTAAGTGTCTTTAAGATTTTCAACGACTCCTTCAAATTTTCCTTTTTTAAAAGCATCTTGGTTCATTTCTAAACCAATTCCTTGATCTGTATCGTTTTTGTAAAATACGGTTATTTTATTAAGTGGCATTCAGTAGAGTCCAGATAAAGATTTCAGTCTAGGATATTTTTCATTGAGTATATGAGTCAAGTAAGATTCTTGATATTTTGTAATGTCCATATGAAAGAATCGGAATATTTAACAGATGAGCAATTGGAATATGCAGGAACGAATTTTGAGTCGCTTATAAAATAGGCAAAGCCAATAGCAGATAGAAGGTGAAGAGAAAGAAAAGAGAAATTACTCACAATGTCTCCGATCAACATTTGGCCTATATTGGAGAATATATACTGATTCTACTTAGTCGTTGTGTAAGATTTTATAGAAAAGTGAATCAGTATAGACCATTTCAACTTATTTGAATTGTTTAGACGCAATTCTTTTTGAGAAATGGTATAACGCAAAAATATCCCATTTTGTATCTTGAAGAATTGATTCAAGAAATTTTATTTGATAACCCTGAAGATTATTTATAGAGAATCTTATTAAAACCAAAATTTTGAAGTTTGAAATTATCTGTAATTAATTAACGATTTCAATAAATTTGCAATACCATTCAGAATAGTTAGAAATAGGAATTGACAGATTTTTATGAGAGAGAATTGAATTGGACAAACAATGAATACAGAAAAAATTATCGCTATTGGGGATATTCATGGTTGTCTCGATGAACTAAATGAGATATTGGAAATGGTAAAATCTTATCCAGAACATCGGTTGGTATTTTTAGGAGACTATATTGATAGGGGACCATTTTCTGATGGAGTACTGTCTAGATTGAGAGAATTAGAAGATGCAATTTTTCTTTGTGGAAATCATGAACTATGGCTAATGCAAGCGGTAAACGGAATGAAAAATAAAAAAGAGAAAATTAAGTATTTAAAAGATAAGAAAATTTCGGAAAGCAACTTCCAGTGGCTAAAGGATAACCTGCAATTTATTTATCAAACAGAGAATTATATTTTTACCCATTCAGGTTTAAATAAACAGAAATCTCTTGAAGAGCAAAATGATAATGATTATACCTTTTCCAAGTATGAATCGGATTATCTTAATTTAACCTCCAAAGTCGTAGTTTGTGGTCATAGCAGTCTACCTGAAGTTTTAATAGAAAATAATAAAATACAAGTTGATACTGGATGTGCTGTGGGTGGTCATTTATCGGCAATACTTTTACCTGAAAAGATTGTAATTCGTAGTCAGCAAACGGAAAACTATTTGAAAGCATCCGTGCAGGATATAATCAAAAATTTTAAAAAGCAAATACAAAAACCAAAACATTGAATTTTAGATTTCCTTTACGAAAAAAGGGGTAAGTCCAATCATTGATTTGCTAGAATACTTATTTGTAGGAGTCACCCTTGAAATTCTCATCCGACATCGTTAT
Source organism: Leptospiraceae bacterium (assembly GCA_016708435.1). NCBI lineage: Bacteria > Pseudomonadati > Spirochaetota > Leptospiria > Leptospirales > Leptospiraceae > Leptospiraceae bacterium. The sequence continues at coordinate 16,903 of JADJFV010000013.1, forward strand.
CTTTGACCTAGAAGCATCTTGCAAAACCTTCGGACGAAACGAAATCGAAGAAAGCAACATAATAGAAATAGGCGCAGTTAAACTAGACAAAAAGACATTAGAAGTGAAATCAGAATTCTCAGAGCTAATCAAACCAAGTGAATATGAAATTCTTCCTGAGATTAGCAAGATAACAAACATTACCCCCGAAATGGTTTCGGATAAACCAATCTTCAAAGATGTATTTTTGAAATTTATAGATTGGTATGGGGAAAAGAATAAATCTACGTTATCAAGTTTTGGGATTTATTATGATTTGCCTCTACTTCGAAAAGAAGTTCGAGTGTCGGGTTTGAATTATAGTAATTATTTTGTCGGTGGGGGACTTGATGTTAGAAGTCTAGCTATTTACTGGCTAGCAAAGAATAACCACTCGACCTCTGGCATTTCAATTGAACACCTTTTACAAAAAATGGAGATTCAAACAGACTTTCAATTTCACCGTGCCTTAGACGATGCAAAGGCAACGAGTTTGATTTTACAAAAAGTGATGATGGGGTAGTTCGATACAAAAAACCTAGAAAAGATTAGGTTTTTCACTCACCAACCGGATTTTATTGAGTAGAATTGGAAAAGTAAAAAAGTTCGGTCACTGAGTGCGTGTATAGTACAAAGATTTCGTTTACACAAACGCCGTGTATCGAAGTGCAGACTAGAACTGAAAAATGCTGCCTATGGAGGACGAGTTGCTTAGTTCAGTGTAAGGATGTTAACTTAAAAAAACACCCAGCTAACCACAAAAATCTAGCCTTACGTGTTTCAAAAGTAGCTGCATGATTTCCAAAACTAGCAGCTAGTTACGAAAAATTAGCCTTGACTTTTTTGTGAGTAGCCTTATGTTTTTCAAAAGTTAAGGCTACTTCTGCAGAAATAGCCTTAAAAAATAAATTGTGAAACAGGGAGATGGACTACGCTGCTCTAACTTCGTATTCCAATTCTCCTGTTCTTATTTCTTGTCCGAAGATACTTTTCAATTTCAGTTTGTAACTTTCTCCAGATACCAGCCCGTTTGGTACCTTGAAGGAAACTACTTTTCCTGAAACTTGTGAGTATTCGGATACTCTTTGTTCTATTCCTGCATGCTCGAAGAATACACCCACGTTAGCCGCTGACTTGTCAAACTTCAAGTTTTCACCATGAAGAGTGAGTAGGTCACCGGCAACCATTGAAGCTTCTAATCCAGTGGTGTGGTTTTCGAGAGACAAGAGGAGGGGAAGAGTTTTGTTTTGTGCTACCCGTTGGAGCTTTGCTTCGAGAGTGACTTTCTTTTGGAAAGTTGGATTTGGAGCAAAGGAAACTTCAATCCAATTCTTCTCTGCAGTGAAGCTATCTTCCGGGTTTTGAAAACTTCCTTTCACTTGTGGTCTGATCGTGCAAAATCCTAGATTCACACTTCTACCTTGTGAAAGATGTTCTATACATACTCGCTCTATGTTTTCCAGAACAGCTTTTACATCTGCTGCTGTAGCGGTGGAGCCATAGGCGAGAGCCTTAATGAATTGCTCAAAGGAAAGAGTTCCTTCAAGCAGGGTTTTGGGGAGATACGGGGCAATTGCCGACGTACTCAACTTATTTTTAAACAATGTATACTTAACCATTGGTAGTATACTCCTTGGAATTTTTTTGAACTTGGTCTAAGTGACATAGTTCAAAGTTACTATACGAAATATATCATAATAAAGCAACAAAAAATTATATGTAAAATTAAATTATGTATAAAAATATTAACATATGAAAAGTTAAATAGCCTTGAATTAGAGTTAATAATTATTAATAACAGTTCTTGACTGTCCTATTGGGTCATACAAAAATGGTAAACCAATCCTTTTTTGGGCAGGAGGACTAAAAATGGAAAATCAAAAGCAATTTTATACTGCAATCGGAAGACGAATTGCAGATGCTAGGCAGTCTATGGGCTTGTCCCAAGAATACGCTGCGGAGAAAATCGGTGTTACCCGTGTTACTTGGAATCATATTGAAAAGGGAAATCAAAAACTAAGTCTAGATAGACTGATGGATATTGCAGTTCTTTTGCAAATTTCTCCATCCAAATTGGTTCCCGGTTTTGTATCAGATGACCCAACGGACGTTTCTACCGAAAAGAACTTTTCATCTGACGAACAAACCTTTGTCTTGGAAAAGTTAGATAAATATAAAAAAGATATAAAGAAATAAAAAATGTCATTCAACGGGAGAACCCAATGGAATCAAAATTTGCGAGTGAGATTCAACGATTATTTAATTTAATAGAATACAAATCAGGTGCTGTGGATTTGAATAAAGTTGCAGAGAAGCTTGGAATTAGAGTTATCGAAGAAGATCTGCCGGATAACGTTTCTGGTGTGTTGGATTGTAGGACAAAAGAAGAACCAATTGTTCTTTTAAACTCACACCATCATCCAAATAGAAGAAGATTTTCTTTAGCCCATGAGATTGCTCATTTTGTTTTGCATAAGATGAGTGGAGTCCATATGGATACTAAGATTTTTCTACGCTCCGATTCTCCCAATCTACACGGGATCAAAATCGAGCGAGAAGCAAACCAATTTGCTGCAGAGCTTCTAATGCCCGAAGAGCAAATAAGAGTAGCATGGAAGAATTTGCCTGAAAATTGGTTTGATGAAAGTCCTTTGCAATGGATAGCAAAAGAATTTAAAGTCAGCGAAGGCGCCCTTTTTATTCGTTTAAAACAGTTGAAAGGAATTGGGTTGATTTGGTGAAATTATCAAATCGTGTAGGTTTATCTTTCTTCTCCTGTATTGTTTATAACTGCGATCAATTACTATGCAATTACAAAAGGACTTTGGCAGAAAGTTGGTAAGGTATCTTTAGAGGAATACCCTGTTACTATTCCACCTCAATTTATACAAAATCCTTTAAACCCCGAACAGTTTTTTATTGAAGAAAAAGGAATTCGCCGACCAGCTACTAAAGAGGAATGCAACGGACTGGAACGATCCTCCGTATGGACACCAGAAGGAATTCAAAGACGACTCGATGATTACTCTAATTTCATCCTTACAATGATATAAAATCGGAAGAAGACAATGAAAAGTAGCCAAATTAATTTTTACTTAACACCCAATGATGCAGAAGCAATTAACGCTTACATTCATAGTAACGGTTGGCTAATCATAAGCCAACCAATGAGGGAAAATAAATTGGAGTTCGTAGATTCTATCTTGGATAGAGTGCGCGAAGGAAAAGAAATTCAGAGTTTTAAATATTTGGTTCGGAAAGAAGACCAAGATTTGGTAATTATTAAACATGTTCCAACACAAAATCATTATTTAATAGATAGTAGCAATTCTCCTGTGGTAGAATTTTGGTATCCTCCACAGAATGAGAAGAATGTAATTCGAAGAGGTCGCGTTTATTACGCAAAGGATTATCTTGACAAAGCAGCAAAGACCGAGCCTCTAAAAAATCCAGAGTTTCTAAAAAATGCCGATGACTTCTTTAAATGGATTCGCAAGAATTTTAAGAATGCAAAACTTCCAGGTTACGAAGGTTTGCTTGTTTCAGAAAATGCTGCCAAGTGGGTAAAGGAAACAGGTGGCGAGTTAGTTTTGAATTAGAGCTGGTAGTTTTTTGTAACAACTAAAACACCCGGCTAGCCACAAAAATCTAGCCTTACATTTTCCAAAAGGCTAACCAGTTTGCCGCAAACTATGAATGAATACCTCCAAAAAAAATAAAAAATTTATAACAAAATAAATTAATCTTTAGTCTAAAAAAACTAAACTCAAAAAAGAATTGGAGAAGATGAATCATGAAAATATTCTCAGGAGGGGTAACGGCTCATTAGTAATACTCTAAAGGAGATTACGAATGAGAAAAGATTATCCAAAAATTAGATTTGTGCGTAGTGGGGTTATAAAGTCCTTTAAGCAAACACTTAAAGGGAGAGAGGAAAGTTATCATTATCCTCCAAAGAAGAGAGGCTTCTATGCTTTTCCAAAAGGATTTGTAGAATACTTTCTTGTTTCGAATCGAGAGCCCTATCATATCACTCAAAAGTCAGTATGGCTCAGAGATGAAAACGGGGAACGATTCAAAGTAGAGGGCAATTTTAAGCCTTCTGAATATTATCGAGGCGAACAGGTTCTTTGCGATCATTGGGTTAGCAAAGAAGTTTTAAGGCAACTAAAGAGAAAAGGGCTCAAAAAGAATTGGGTTGATATTGCTCAGCCGTTAGAAGATTCTTTTGTCGGTCTTTTTAGAAAACTAGCACACGTTCCTTACGATGATATTCGTCTTTGTTATTTCAAGCCACTAAAGACATTTCGGCACTTTGGTTATGTATGGAGTCATCTTCATACGTTTGAAGGTTTTCCTGAAAGCCTGCGAAGGAAAAACTGGATCAAAGGAACTTGGATTAAACTTAGCTACGGCAACTATTGCTTTGCCTTTCATAAAGTGACTAAGGCTTTAAAGGAAGAACTTTGGAAGGAAAAGCATAAAGTTGGTAGCTTTGATTTCCAAGAATACCTTTGCTGGAATCGAAAGAATTGGAAGACAAGGCTTAACAAAGATTGTTTAGAAGTGTTTATCGAAGAAAGAAGAGGATAACAAGAATTTAAAAATAGGTAGACTATGCGTTAGTCTATCTATTCTTTATCGATGGTCGTTTTGTAGAAGAATTTTTATAACTCACCTTACGCAATGGGTTTTTTGATGAAATAGATAATATTAGATAACTCTAATAAACCAATAGCCTGCGGCAGCAAACCCACCGTTAGGTGAGTTAAGAAGGATTTTTGTTCTGTAATTCTTGACAAGAAAAGTAAGTCAATAAATTATGTAAAAAAAGGAGAACAAAGCTATGAAAGAATGTTGTATCAATTCGAATAATTCAATCTGTTTTTGTTCTCTACCTGTCTCTATAAACTATCTCTTTAACTAGATTTAGATTTTCCAAGAAACACCAAAAGAACCAACGCACGATTGACTATTAGGCTAACTATGCATTTTTATTTTATGAATTGAAATGCACGGACAGCAGATTGATTACTTTCTTTCTTTCATTAAATCAGGAGGATACCATGAACCAGAAACTAATAATAATTGGCGATACACACGGAAATTATGAAGTCATTGAAAAGATATTTCAAAAAGAAAATGCGTTAGGCGGAGTAGTCGCCATTTTACATGCAGGAGATATTGGTGTATATGATGAAAATTCTATTGGTGTTTTAGATGAGGTTACTTGTAAGTATACAGGAAGACTTACTGAGCGCGAAATCAAATTAATCATTCGGCACAATAACCCTGTAGGAGAGTTTTTACCGTATATTAAAGGAGAAAAAAAGTTTCCTGTCCCTTTTTATAATATTGAAGGAAATCATGAAGATTTTGATTTGTATGATGAACTATTAGATGGTAAAGTGAAAGTGGAAAACTTTATCCCTTTGCATCCGAGTAAGGTTTATGAAATAGAATTCGGAAAGCAGAGACTAAAAATTGCAGGTTTAGGAAAGATATTTCCCCGTCCTGGAAGTGATAAGATAGGTCCCCTGCATATCAGAGACAAAGATTTCGACCTAATTAAGAGAACGCTAAGTAAAGGAGTTGATATATTTTTACTTCATGAACCAATATATCTTTCTAGACAAAAAGAATATCAAGGATGGATGTCTTTTGGCAGTCCGAGGATAACAAAACTTATTCGGGAGTCTCGTCCTTCTAAAGTTTTTATCGGACATATGCACTTTGAATATTTTAATATATTAGGAAATTCTAATATATATGGATTAGGATATGGAGTAGTAGGACGTTATGCGGTAATTAATACTGATCTTTCTGTAGAATTTAAATCTGTAAAGGATGACCCTATAAAATTAACGGAAGTGAAAATGGGAATTGAGGCAAATATATATGGATGATTTCTACAAAAGATTATATGACGCAAAAGAAGAACATCAGCTAGAATTTACTAAACTAAGTTCAAAATTACTTAGCAATAGAATCAGGTTTCTAGTTGATCGACTGGACGACTATTCGTTCGTGGAATATGAAAACCTTATGTCTACGGTAAGTGGTAAATTATCACAAGCACAAAAAATTGATGAAACACAAAAATCAGTAAAGGTTCTTAGGTTTTATCAAATCATATCTCAAAATATCGGATTTTTAGAAGGCAAACCGGAATTCATGCAGCGTATTTTTGATTCGGCATTTTTAGAACACATAACTGATGTTAAAGAACTCTATATGAATTGGAAATATGATACTACTTACGAAGATCTAATGAAACAAGTGAATTCTCAAATGGTGAAATTAGAGGATTTTCCATATTTTTTAATAAAGTTAGACAAAATTTTTTATTTAAAAAGTGATTGGGCTGAATTTCCAGAAAATTTATCCAGACATATATGGAAAATTAAAAAGATTATTTATAAGTCCTTAAAACTGAGTATGATAGAAAATATAAAATATTTTTACAGCGAATCCAACAAGTTTTTTGGAAAATGGAGAAAAAGAAATATTCGGTTTTATCCCGATACGGATAATCTGCGAACCATTACAATTATTTTATTCCACTGCTCTTTTAGCGATAACTGCGATACATATGAGACCAAGAATGCCTTGGACAATGTTTTAGAAAGGACTTTTGCGAAAAACCCCAAAAGACTCTTAAAACTTTCCCCCATTGACCTGGAATTTGTGCTAAAAGAAATAAGGGAAGGAATGGAGATTCCTGAAATGGAAGAGCTAATTCAGAAAGCCTTATTTAGCAAATCGTATAGGAATTACTATTTTTAGATTTTCTTATATAATTTGGCTTTTTCTATCTTGCGCTAAGAGAAAGGTCTTTTCATTTCTGAGACAAATAAATAAAAGCCTTTCTTTGGTGGTGTTTAAGAGGTTCAACTTCTAAGTATACTCACTTGATCCCAATCAATATGAACCTTTTTTTCTCCTTCCATTCTTTCCGCCTCCAGCCGTAGTATCCGTATGTAACAGTTGCGACCTTAATCAACATGAATATTTTCAAAAGAATCTTGGTTTAAAAACTTGTCAATCTCATTGAAAAATAAAACTCTTACAGCAAACAAAAACTTTACTATTAAGTTTAACAACCTATTCCTTATTAAAACCATTTAGTCCAAATAGTAAATATAGCCTCCGATAAAGTATCTCAGAAAGAAAAAGATTTGTATTTAAACGCAAAAAAGGAAAAAGCTTGACCTCAATAAAATGAGGTTTTAAAAATTAGATAGAAAAATCTGGAAAATCGTCAAAATCATTCAGACTCCGAACAATAAAAAAGCCTATGTTTCTACAAAACCTTACCCCAGACGATCTAGGAAGTCTTCGAATTCTATCCAACGAATCGAAAGCGTTCAAAGAATACTTTAATTCATTGTTACAGATTTTCATTTTACCAGAAAAAGAAAATTTAACGAAGATGGAGATGCAAAAGAAACTAGAGGCATTAATCCCTTCGAATTTTATAATATCAGACAAAAAGAAATTAAATTCAATAATAAAGGCTATCATCGATTATCCACAAGAACTATTAAACTTGGGCTTTATTATATTGAGTTTTAGACAGGAATTTAGAAATTACCTTGATAAATTCATTTCAAACTATAATTCGAAAAAGGATGCAAAAGTATGGAAGGAAATTAGCAATTTTATAAATAAAGAACTTAGCCCGAAACATTTTACAAAAGCACTCAATGGTTCTAGAAATATAATTTACCTGATTGACTTTCCAAAAGAATTTAATTTGTCAATCGGAATCAGAAAAAGGTTAAGCGCGATCGAAAAACATAGAGTTCTAATTAAAACACCCAATTTTCTGTTTAAGGATGATTTGCCTCAATTTAGATTTTCCGACCAGATGACACTTCATGAAAAACTATTCCACTTATCGAATAAAGAGCGAGATGTAAATGCAGATGTTGCGAAACTTCCCTTTCCTTTGTTTACAGATGAAAATAATACTTACCAGGTGATGGAGTTTGTGCAGAATCCGACATTGTGGGAGTATCGTGTGGAAAATAAAGTTGAGTTAGGCGATATACGTAGAGCAGTTATTGAAGGGAAACTTAAATCTACATTTGCATTCTGGAACGATATTAAATTTAAACATAACGATTTACATTCGAATAATATTCTAATAGATCCAGATACCAAGCAGCTAACAGTGATTGACTTTGATCTGAGTCAATTTTGTGATTCACAAAAAAAGTTCGACGAGCCTTATACTATTTCAGTGGGCAATAAGGTATATACCGCACAGAAGGATAGGGATATTGAATTTTAAAATTTGATTCAATTATTTTTAGTAGTCCTTGACATTTAAGTATAGTTAAAAAATCATATTCCAAAAGGAGAACAGAACGTATGACAGATTATAATTGTATTCAGTCCGATATTTTTACAGGTTTTGTTCTCGAAACTTGCCTTTAAGGTAAGTCTCTTTTAAAGTAAGACTTTTCTATTCACGAAATCCTTACCTTCCAAAATCTATCAAAAATAATCATTCAAAAAGAACGAATCATTTCCATTAGGATAGGTTTGTTCAGACTGAACTTTTATAATCCAATCATTTGCCTGATTAGAAAAATGCTTAAATTAGACAAAAATTTCGTCGCACTTGATTTAGAACTTAACAATGGTCCTAATAATTCAACGCCGAATCCCAAAATAATTCAAGTAGGAATTGCCATTGGAAATATTGCACAAGATCCAAAAGAATATCTTACTGTGAAATGGTATCTTGATCCAGAAGAAAAAATTTTTCCGAACATTGTAGAATTAACTGGAATCACAGATGAGGATATTCGTTCTTATGCGGTATCACATAAAACAGTTGCGGATGAATTGTCTGAATTATTGCAGGCAAAAGACGTTATGAAAAATTCTATTGTATGGGGTGCTGGAGACGCAGATTGTTTAGTAGATGAGTTTAATGATCGGAGTTTAATTTTTAATTCTTTTAGCAGAAGGAGTATTGATGTGAGTAATATATATATGTATTTAATGTTAGCCGCTAAAAAAAGTCCCTTTGCAGGATTAAAATCCGCTATGGCAGAGTTTAAAATAAATTTTGTAGGCACGGCGCATAGAGCAGATGTAGACGCATTTAATACATTGGCTTTCTTTTTTTCTTTAGTCAGACGACAAACAGAATTAGAAAGCTTTCTGAACATTGCCAAAAGTATTAAACGGTGAAAAGGATAGCCTTTCAAAATATTTATTCTTGTAATTCTTGACAACAAAAGTAAGTCAATAAATTATGAAAAAAAGGAGAACAAAGCTATGAAAGAATGTTGTTTCAATTCGAATAATTCAATCTGTTTTTGTTCTCTACCTGTCTCTATAAACTAAGTCATTAACTGGATTTAGATTTTCCAAGAAACACCAAAAGAACCAACGCACGATTGACTATTAGGCTAACTATGCATTTCTATTTTATAAATTGAAATGCACGGATAGCAGTGTTGTTACAATTACTTCTATCATTCCTTTAGGAGGTTAACATGAACCAGAAAATAATTATTGTCGGTGATACACACGGAAATTTTGAGATCATTGAAGAAATATTTCAAAAAGAAAATGCGTCAGGCGAAGTAGTCGCCATTTTACATGCAGGAGATATTGGTGTATATGATGAAAATTCCATTGGTGTTTTAGATGAGGCTACTGGTAAGTATTCGGGAAGAATGTCACAGAAGGAAATTAAAAATATTCTCCGACATAATGACCCAATAGGAGAATTTCTACCTTACCTAAAAGGAGAGAAGAAATTTTCTGTTCCAGTATACAATATTGCGGGGAATCACGAAGACTTTGACTTATATGATGATCTACTAGAAGACAGAATAAAGGTTGAAAACTTTATCCCTTTAAAACAAAATCAAGTGCATACAATAGACTTTGCAAAGCAAAAGTTAAAGATTGCAGGTCTTGGGAAGATTTTTCCTCGCTCTGAAACTTCTAGATTCGGGCGACAGCATATTTCAGAAGAAGAATATTCTAGAAGTAGGAAAACTCTTAGCTCTAATAAGGTTGATTTTTTTTTCTCTTGCATGAGCCTCCTTATTTAGCGAAACAAAATGAGAGCAGTAAATGGATGTCCTTTGGTAGTCTGAGGATAACAGAACTTATTCGGGATGCACGACCATCTAAAGTGTTTATCGGCCATATGCATTTCGAGTATTCCTATAGTTTAGGTCAATCGGAACTATTCGGACTTGGCTATGGAGTAGTGGGACGTTATGCGGTAATTGATTCCAAACTTGAAGTTAAATATTCTGCATTGGAAGAGACTACAATAAAAATTCATCCTATTCGAGTAGGAAATGAGGCGTATTATCTAAATGAAATTAGGAAGAAAGAAGTGCAAGAGCAAAGACTAGAAGAGAAAAGAATCCGGCATGAAATGAAGAAAAGTCCTTATGATATGAATTGGTTAAAAACAATTTTCCCGATTCAAATTAAGAGTAAGGAGGATAAGAAAGGTTATGCGCCTTTGTTTTTAGAAATTAGCAGGATGTTTTTTAGTAAGAAATCAGAAGAAGAAATTATACAATTTACAAAAAATTGGATGGAGAGACATTATGAAATTTATTCACTTAACTACACGAAATAAATTAGACAGTATAAAGAAAAAAGGACTCCGAACGTATGGGAAAAATGGACAAATGAAACCCAAAAAATAATGGCGAAGTAAATTCTTAAAACAATTTTTCTAATTCCCTTACTGTTTCGATTCCGATTAGTTCCATCTTGAGATCTTTGTCTTCTACTTCTAAGATATTTCCTTTGGGTAGGATAAGATGGGTTATCCCGATACTGGCAAGTTCTTTTAGGCGGATATGGATATGACTGACAGATCTAACTTCGCCGGAAAGACCGACTTCCCCAATGACCGCATAACTCTTCTTAGCCGTTTTCTCGATATAACTAGAAACGATAGAAGCGCAGATTGCAAGATCAAGAGCAGGCTCGTCAATGTTAAGCCCGCCTGCAAGGTTACAAAAGATATCGCATTCTACCATTTTGAGACCCATGAATTTTTCTAAGACAGCGGCTAGTAGAACCAAGCGCTTATTATCTAAACCTTCTGCTGTTCTGCGTGCCTGGGAATAAGAAGAGCGGCTCACTAGAGCTTGCACTTCAACGGATAAAGCACGGCTTCCTTCCATGACGACAGAGATAATAGAGCCTGTTCTATTTTCATGATTGGAAGAAATAAAAAGATTGTGTTTGTCTTTTACCTCGGTGAGTCCGGTAGAGCGCATTTCGAAGACAGCTATATCGCCTACCGCACCAAAACGATTCTTGATTCCACGCAGGAGTCGGTAGTAATTGAGCTTATCGCTTTCAAAATAAAGAACAGTGTCTACAATATGCTCTAGAACTTTGGGTCCTGCGATGCTTCCTTCTTTTGTTATATGACCGATTAAGAAAATGGGAATGTTTGTTTTCTTTGCAGTCTCAAGAAGTATTTGCGAGCATTCTCTTAGTTGTGTTACAGTTCCTGCTCCATTTGGTAGGGACTCTCTTGTGATTGTTTGAATGGAATCAATGAAGGCTACACCCGGTTCTTCGCTTGCGATCATGCTTGCGATATTGTCTACGTAGATTTCGGAGGAGATAAAAATATTCTTAGAGTCGATGCCCATTCGTTTGGCACGAAGACTGATTTGACCTGCGGATTCCTCTCCCGAAACATAAAGGACTTTTTTATTCTTAGCAAGGCTCTTTGACATTTCTAAGATTAATGTTGATTTGCCTACACCGGGTTCTCCACCGATAAGAGTCATACTGCCCGGAACAATTCCGCCACCTAGCACATGATCTAATTCACTAAACCCTGTGGGTATACGCCTGTAATCCTCTTCATTGATATCAGAAATTGGTTTTGGTTTGGTATACTTCTCCAATTTATTCTTGGTGATAGTCTTTCCAAACCTCTCCTGTCCTGTTTCTTCAACGATTGTATTCCATTCTCCACAGGACTCGCATTTTCCAGCCCAGCGTGAATAATCCTGTCCGCAGGATTGACAAATAAAAAGTTTACTCGGTTTTTTCAATGCTCTAAAATATCTCTCAGCTCAAGGTAATCTAATTCAATTAGAGTAGGGAGGAACGCAAAGCATTTTTCTGCTAGGTCTAGTCTATTTTCGCGGATTAGAATTTCTGTCAGTTGGAATTCGAGTGAAATTAAATATCGAACATCTTCTGCGGCATAATCCAATTGGTCTTTGGAGAGAATCTTTTTTCCCCAGTCGCTCGATTGATTTTTTTTGTCTATGTTTACATCAAAGAATTCGCGGATGAGCTCTTTGAGTCCATGCTTGTCAGTGTAAGTGCGAGCAAGTTTACTTGCAATCTTAGTGCAGAAGACTCCCTGTAGTTTGATTCCTAGAAATGCTTTTAAGAATTGCATATCCATTCTTGCAAAATGAAAAATCTTTGTGATTTCAGGATTTTCAAAGAGTTTTTGTAGTCTTGGAGCCTCTTTTTGGTCTGGTAGGATTTGAATTAAGCTAAATCGGTTGCTAGAATCACAAATTTGAACTAGGCAGAGTCTGTCTCTTCTGGGATTGAGACCCATCATCTCGCAGTCAATTGCTAGATGAGTATCTTTAGAATACGCTTCGAAGTATTCTTCGTCTATATCAGATTGAAAAACTTTTGGTTTTATGGTTGAAGGTTTTGGTTGCATAATTTGTAAATACTTAAAGCTCTTTTTTATTGAATGAATTTATCGTTTAATTAATACATACTTATAGGACAAAATGAATAAAGCCACTTTAAAATATAAAATTTTTAACAAAACATATTTTTCCGAGTTCCGAAAGCATTCAGAGAACAAATACCTGAGTCAGGACAATTTGTTCGAGTTAAAGTTTACTCGAAAAAAAGATAAAGCGGGGAATTTACTTTTTTCAGGAAGTTTATCCTGGATTGAGCATCAACGTCCATCCATTGGGCTCTTTATCTTAGATCTCAAGGTAGAGTTAGATATTATTGAGCCGATTGCCAATTTAAAAATTTTACAACATGGATACCAGTCTTGGAGTTTTACTTCCTCTTATGGATCAGAGCAAAAAGATGTATCGCCTAAGCTTCTTAAATTTCTAAGATACGGACAGGAAAATATCTACACAGATCATCCCGGCAAGGCTGGAGACTTTATTAGTGAAGGATTACTCTTAGCTCATTCTAAGACAGAGAACCGAGGATTTATTCTCGGTGTAAATGATGTAGGAAATCAGAATACTAAGTTTCAAATTTTATGGGATAAACAGCGAATAACCTCTTTAGCGGTTATTTATGATTTTTATTGCACGCCTGAGTTTAAGATTAATTCACCGGTTGAATTAACACAAGTTAAATACGAAGCATTCAGTGAAACTGCACCCGAACTTATCTTAGAAGAGTATGGAGTCAATTTAGGAAAAAAATACAAAGTAAAACCTTCCGAAGAAGATGTTCCTACGGGTTGGTGTTCCTGGTATTATTATTACACAAATATCTCAGAAGAAATTATACTTTCTAATCTTCATGAAGTAAAAAACCGCAAATTACCTGTAGAGTTTTTTCAAATTGATGATGGCTACCAAAATGAAATCGGGGACTGGACTGTGGTAAATGAGAAGTTTCCGCGCGGGGTTCGTTTTCTCGCTGAGGAGATTAAAAAACAAGATTTAAGACCGGGAATTTGGTTAGCTCCCTTTCTTGTCAGAAAGAAAAGCTCTTTCTTTACATTGTATCCAGAAGCAGTTCTAAAAGACGCGAAAGGCAATCCTGTTCCAGCTATATGGAATCCTCTCTGGGGATTAGATTATACTTATACCCTTGACGTGACTCATCCAAAATCAATTGAATTTTTAGAAACTCTATTTCAAACATTCACTCGTGATTATGGATACAATTATCTAAAGCTTGATTTTTTATTTTCTGCTTCCTTACCGGGAGTGCCGTATAACAAGCGTTTAACTCCTGCGGAACGATATAGACAAGCACTGGAATTGATTCGTAAGGTGGTTGGTAAGAATACGTTTCTACTTGGCTGTGGTGCGCCGCTGATTCCTTCGATTGGAATTTTTGATGGAATGAGAATTGGATGTGATGTTACTCCTTTCTGGTATCCAGAAATCAAACGTAGACTTCTAAGTGACAAACATGCATTATCCACTGAGAAGGGATTAATCAATACAATCAATAGAAGTTTTATGCATAGAAATTGGTGGCTCAATGATCCAGATTGCTTGATTGTTAGAAAAGAAAAGAACAAGATGAATCCAGCGCAAACCATTCTCATGGCAACTGTAATGGCGATGAGCGGGGGGATACTCCTTGTTAGTGACAACTTGGTTACCATTGAACAAGATCGAATTGAAATCTTAGAAAAGACTCTACAGCTAAGTAAGCTTTGTCAGGGAAAAAGATCTATTCCTCTCGGAATGTTTGGGGGAAGTTTTCCGCGGGGATTTATCAACGAAGCCGGATTCTTTGCCGTATGGAATCCGAGCGAAAAAGACGAATGGATAGAGCTAGATATTCCAATTAAAATTAAATTAAACGATACAAATGATTATTGGACAAAAGAAAAAATCTACAGTCTTGAAATAGATAACACTCTTAGAAAAATTAAAGTAATGTTAAAACCATTCCAAGCAATCGTGATTGGAATAAAAAATTAGATTGCAAGCTGGTTTATTTGTAAGTTAGTGTTTGAAAAAGGTTAATAAGGAGATCATTATGAAATTAAATTTGTTACTGACCGCAAGTCTTTTGTTTTTATTCAACTGTCAGATATTTGAATCAGTTGGGTCTATTTCTACTTCTGTCACAGGAGTTTCTACCTCTTTGAATTCTATTTCCAAGTTGTCTGATTCCGTGCAAAGTATTTCTGGTTCCCTTCAGTCTATCAGTGGCTCAAGCTCAGGCGGGGGCAAGGCACAGTTGCAAGTCTATAAAATGGACATTCGGGATTTAACAGCCATTTACTACAAGAATGGATTTGACAAAGAATACAACACTGACCTAGCCCAAGTCGCCCGCAAAAACGGAATCCTAAATTGGGAATCGGATCCTACTACCTATGTAGGCATCGGAGAAGGTTTAAAGAAAGCGCAAGTCAATGACCAAGAGTTCCAAGCTTTCTTAGGTAAAATAGATTCTAATCGTAAAGAGCTAAGAGCACGTTTAACAGAAGGCTATACTTCTTTATAAGTTCTTTAACCGCGAAGGGCACGAAGATCACGAAGGGATTTTGGAATGAAATCCTGTCTTTTCTTCGCGTTCTTCGCGTTCTTCGTGCCCTTCGTGGTTAACTCTTTTTTCTTAAGCTGACAGCTTTACTTCGAAACCTAAAGGTGACCCAAGACCACTGCAAGCCAGTAATCTTCACAGAGTCTAAACTACAAACCATCTAATGAGTCATAATCTGCCTTTAATTTAATCTTTCTGATTAAAAATTCTACTCTGCCATAAATTTACTTGCTTTTTTATAAAAGTCCTGTAATATGCAATAAAAAAGTCTATTCAAATGAAAAAAAACGTTCGAGGATATTATTATGATGACTACAGGGATAACTTCTAATTATCAAAGTCAATTGTCCTCTCAGAAACCGAGAGAGAATGACATAATACAATACATTGGGCACGGGCGAGTCGAAAGCTCACCTTCTAGCACATCTATTATGCATGTAATCTCGCATGAGCTAGATCATGTTGCCGAATTCAAATCACAAGCAATACGAGATAAAGCAGAAATTCGAAGTCTTGATATGAAAATCGACTACGAATACCGCAAAGGCAAATTAGTTGCTGTAGGCGGAGAAACTTCTGTCATTACCGAAGCAAAGCAGCAAACTTCCAAGCGAGCTGTTCCTGCACTACGCGATGACGCTGTCGATTTTAACGCAGTAAGAAAGTCCGAAAATTCAAATGACGGTCTTACAATGCAAGAAAGCAAGTTAAAGGATAAGCTCGAACAAATCGAAACAGAAATCGATTTATCTCTTAAAAAAACTTATTATAGTAATCCTAACTTTAAGACTCCTTCTGATATTAAAGATGAAGCAAGAGAGCAAGAGTTACGGGAAACTAAAAGTCGCATCACTGTCCAATTAGATGAGCTAAAAAATAAAGAATTCGTTGAGAAATCTAAGTCTTTTATGAATACGATTTTGAAATTGCAAAGTAATTTTAGAGATACACTTGTGAAGCTTGGTCTTATGCAAGCGACAGGGCATACCCTAGATACAGTGGCTTAGAACTCCGTTAATAGATTACGTAGTTCCAATATTCCCATTTTTGTCTTTGTCGAAGTCAGGAAGATAGGTAGCTCAGGGAATTCCTGCTCTAAAAAATTCGTTTCCTTTTTTAATCTAGCTTTGTCTTTTTGATTTAGTTTATCTACTTTGGTTCTTACTAGAACTGGTTTAATCTCTTTTTCAAATGCAGTTTCGATTAAGACTTTTTCTTCTTCTGGAAGGTCTCTTGCCGCATCACATAGAACAAATAGAATTTTTAAAGTTTGAACATGGTTTAAGTATCCATTTACAATGTCTATTAACTCATCTCGCTTATCATTAGAAGCTTTTGCATAACCAAATCCGGGTAAGTCAACTAAGAAGTAATGATTGTTTAATAAGAAATAATTGATGAGACGCGTCTTACCGGGAGTAGCCGATACTCTTGCGATTTCTTTTCTTTCTAGTATTGCATTGAGTAAACTAGATTTGCCCGCATTTGATCTTCCACAAAAAGCAATCTGTGGCATAGTAGGATTTTCTGGAATCTTTTTCCAATCTGCATGAGAGGAGTGAAAAGAAGAGGAGTGTATAACAAAATTACCTGTGCTCATAAAATAAGTCTCCTATAAAATCCCTCATTCTGTCATCCCATAAACTGAATAAAATGATTGATGCTTGATTTTCTTTAAATAGAATCGGGATGAATTCTCGAACTGGAATTGGAATTTGCTTTTCGCGTAAAATCTCGGATATGGCAAAATGCTTACCATTCTTAGCGATTTTTAACCCATTTGTATACGAGCCAATTTTAAATTCAATGCTTACTTCCTTCGAGTTACCATTCCAATGTAGAATTTGTTTATCCTCACTTGTTTCAAATACCGCTTCCTTCAATGTATTTGAATTTTTGGGAATTAGAAATAAATCACTCTTCGAACTCTTCGAGAGGATGACTTCTCTATTTTCTATTAAGAAGGAAGTTTGTTTTTCTAATTCCTTTTTTACTTCCAAAAGAATGCTCCTAGTAAATGGATGAATTTTTAAGAGAGAGGCATAGACATCTAGAATTTGTTTTAAATTTCCGAGATTAATTTTACTTAAGCTCAAACTATCAATTCTTAAATAAGAAGCGATTTGTTTTTCATTGACTGATTCTCCTAAGTCTAAGAGAATCTCTTCGGTATTATGAAAGTTTTCATAGACTTTGTTTGTATTCATTCCTTCTTCTTTCAAGAAAGGAAGAATTTTCTTTCTAATTCTATTTCGTAGAAATTTATCACTATCGTTTGATTCATCTTCAAATACATTCCAGCCTTCTTCTTTTAAAATGGAATTCATTTCTAGTTCTGTAAAGACTAAGAGTGGTCTAAAGATTCCATCTTTGTAGATAGGAATTGCGTTTAAAGAGGAGTAACCTCCACCACGTATTAAGTTAATGAAAACTGTTTCTATATAATCGTCAATATGATGTCCTGTTGTTATATAGCCATTAGCCTCTCTAGTAATTTTCTTTAATAGCTTATAGCGAAAGAGTCTTCCTGTTTCTTCTAAGCTTTTTTTTAGTCGTTTAGAAAGTTCTGGAATGTTTTTTTTTTAGTAATGGTTTTCGTAGAGAGTCTTTTCATTTCCGATCTAATTTCTTCTTCTTGCAAAGAGTTATTTCGAATACAGTGATCTAAATGAAATAGAATCGGTTCCGGGAAATGCTTTGTGTTAGATAAGTATTTAAAGAAATGAACGAGTAGGGTAGAGTCTTTGCCTCCAGAAAAAGCGATTACAGGAGTTTTGCTTTGAAGAAGTGAATGATAGGGCTTTAATCTTTCATAGACAGATTGAAATAAAAAAATAGTATTCTCTTTGAAACTCATACATGCCTCTTAATGATTAGCATTGTGATATCATCGTGTTGTGACGTAACATTAACAGAAAAATCTTTCAGGTCTTTGTAAATTCCATCTAAGATTTCTGCGGGCCTTTTTTTATTGTGCTTTTTAAAGGAAGCTATCAGACCAATTTCTTCTAGTTGGTCTCCGCGAGTATTCATAGATTCAGTAACTCCATCTGTATAAAGTAAAATAGAATCTCCAATGTCCATTTCAATTTTTCCTTCAGAATAAAACTCGCTGATATCAGGCATGATTCCAAGCACTGTTCCGCCTGTAAAAATTATATCAATTGTATTTGTTTTAGCTCGATAGACTAAAACATTTCCATGACCACTTCCGCAGTATTCAAATTCATTGGAGTCTAAAGCCCATTTTAGGAGGGTCAATGACATAAACCGCATGGTAGCTGCATTGCGAGAATTATAATAGAGATAAGAGTTTAATTCTGTAACGATTTCTTTTAGTTTACTCAAACGTCTGATTACTGAATGAATAATAGTGCGAGCGGTTACCATTACCATACCGGCAGGAAGTCCTTTCCCTGATACATCACCGATTGCGAATAACGTTTCATTTTGATCGGGAGATACAAGAATATCGTAATAATCCCCTCCTATTTCGCGAGCTGGAACCATGAGTCCTGCAAATTCATATCTCGGATGAAGAGGCATTTCACGGGGAAGCAGATTTTGCTGAATTTCTTTTGCAATTTCTACTTCTTTTTCGAGTCTCTCCTGCTTTGCCATTTTATGATATAAAAATGCATTGTCGATTGTAATCTTGACTAATTCGGAATATGCGGCGAGCACTTCCACTTCATCGGGAGTAAATAAAATCGTAGAGTATCTTCCCAGAAGAAAAACATAATCATTTACTTCGAGAGTAAAGGAGGGTAAATTTAATATTTGTTTGCCGGTGAAGCCAAGTTTTTTAAATAGAGGCTGACTATCCGTGGACAGCAAAGTAGGAACCTGTTTGTTAAAGAAAGACTTGTATTCTTCGTAGTTTTCAACTACAATTGAATCCTGACTGAGATCTAATGAGTCGATAGTTCTGATTAATTTATGCGATGTAATTACTTTAAATTTTCGATTATAAATAAAAAGAACATTTATATCGGTATCAACTAGTCCAGAGATAGTAAGAAGCGACATCTTTATAATTTCTAAAGTATTATTCAAGTAGTGCTTATTCAGTGTTAGCCCCGAAGAATGCAGATTTACAAATTGTCTATATTTTGTATTTGACTTATTGAAGATAATCGTATGGTAAAGTGCTACAGCTATTTGATTGGAAACTAATTGATAGATTTCACTTTGCTGAAATTTTTCTTCTGCTGTATTCAAGTCATTGAAGTCAAAGACGATGATGCCTAGTGCAGTCGATTTATAAATAATTGGAATTAAAATTTGACAGACGGTATCCCCTGTGATCTTTTTATATGTGGTATCAAACTGATTATCCTCAGAAAATTGACGCAATACTGGTTTTTGTTTTTTTGCACATTCAGAGAATGGATGCGAAGAGTCTTGAGAGCTTGTTTTTAATTTTGTAATTACGGAAGATGTCAAAGGACTTCCCATGTATTTTTCAAATTTAAAAAATTGATTCACGGGTTCATGAACCAAAAAGCCAGATTTTTCTATGCCGAATTTAGTTCTAAATATGGAAAGTGTTTTATCACAAAGCTGGTGAAGATTTAAGTTAGAATCGAAAATACTAATAAACTCGGTGATTAGATTTGCATACTCGCTCACCAATTGAGCCTTGGAAAATCTTTGTGATTTTCTTTTTTCAAGAATCCATTCGTTTCCACAAGTAATACAGTTAAATACACCATTGGTAGTTACTCCATCGGGTGTCTTCTCTTGATTGCAAAGAATGCATATGGATGCTGTATTATCTAAATCTTTCATTTCAAATTTTAACTTTCTATACTACTAGGGATGCCTAAAAAAATCATCTTACTACTAGTCAGAATTAATTTGCAAGTAATACTTTTTTTGCGATGAAATAAAAACGTTACTGCCACAGAGTCACAGAGATTGTTATTGAGATAGCTAAAATTGAAATTAAATGTAGCTACTCAGCTATGGATTTTAAATTCACCCGGTGCCGACAAGATTTACACAGAGAGAAATAAAGAGGGAAGTAGTGCCTTTGCAAAACTTCCCAATGTTAAATTAGGATACAATGTATCCGTAATTGTATCGCACTAATCTAAGAGGTTTAAATTTAATTTCTTTGTCCTTTGATTGGACCGCCCACTTTTTGGGTCATGCGCTCTTTGGTTAGAATTAAATCATAACGATTGTCAGCAGCCATTTCTCCACCGCCGTCTAGATAAATTGCTCCTTTCGGACAGGCTTCTTCGCATAAGCCGCAGAAAATGCAACGTAGTAGGTCAATGTCAAAT
Organism: Leptospiraceae bacterium; assembly: GCA_016708435.1. Classification (NCBI taxonomy): domain Bacteria; kingdom Pseudomonadati; phylum Spirochaetota; class Leptospiria; order Leptospirales; family Leptospiraceae; species Leptospiraceae bacterium. Next base: position 37,476 of record JADJFV010000013.1, read on the forward strand.
CGCTTAGAATACTTGTCTTCGGGATGAAGGTGTTGTCTTTCAGGCGGAACTTCGGCTGCTTCAATGGTAATAGCGTCTGCTGGACAAATCCACATACAGCAAAAGCAAGCCGTGCATCTTTCTCTTCCTTGCTCATCTCTTTTAAGAGAGTGCATTCCGCGGAAACGAGAAGAGTAGGCGCGCTTTTCATCGGGATATTGAACCGTAACAGATCCTTTTAAAAAGGCAGCTTTTATAAAATGCTTTAAGGTAATTACAAGACCTTTGGAGATTGAATAGAAATAAAACTTTTCATACCAGGCGAACTGGTGCTTCTTCATTACATTTATAACATTAATTGTTGCCAATTGCTAACTCCTCTTTTTTCATTGAAAGCTCTAAGTTTAATCTTTTAAAGAAATCTCCCGATGAAGGAAGACCTTGTAAAGGTTGAATTGCAAGCTCGAAGTGCTGTTTAATTCCATTTTTGTTAGTAAAAGTTCCGGATTGCTCTGCAAATGTTTTGATAGGAACTGCAAAGTCTGCATCCTTTACAGAAGCAGTGATATTTGTATGAAGAACTACAATCGATCCGGGTCCTTTTAATTCAACAGGAATGTCTTCTTTGAGGATGAACAGCAAATCAATCTTACCCGCATTGAAATCTTTTACGATAGAATCAATTCCGCCTGTAGAATTAAAGGCTTGATCAAAGGTTCCTTTTGTATTTGGATGAGCATCGGTAGTCATCAAAAAGTCAGCTTGTTCAGGAAGGAAGTATTGTGGTTTACTAGTTCTTGCCTCAAATAGGATGTCTTTTCCAAGCTTCTCTGCCTGTGCTTTAATGAGCGCTAAATTCTCATTAGACTCATGTGCTCCCCCGATGATAGCGATCTTTTTAGAGGATTTGATTTTGTCTAAGATCTTTGGAATGACTACAGAGCTTTCGCTTGGTAATCCTTTTTCATAATAAGCGAAGAGTCTATTTTCATTTAACCAATCTAGGTCGAAACGTCCTTTATCGCAAAGGAAATACATTCCAAGCTCTGCGTTTTCTCTGGTCATGTAGCGATACATTTTATTATCTCTCACATTGGTTTCGATATTACAGCCTGTGCTACAACCATGACAAATAGATTTGGATGTTTTATACCACCATACTCTCGATTTAAAAAGAGTTTTGTGATTGAGTAGGGCTCCGGTTGGGCAGATATCAGAAAGTGCACCTTGGTAGTTGTGCTTAATTGTTTTATCATTGGCAAGCCCAATGAGAGAATGATATCCTCTTTGGAATAAACCGAGGTTTGATTCTTTGACTAATTCTTCTTCGAAGCGAACACAACGGAAACATACAATGCAACGATTGTGGTTAATCATGAGATTGTCTCCGATCTCTTCCTGGGGAACATTGCGCTTTTCAAATTCAAAGCGAGAGACACCTTTACCTGCAGAGAAGGCATTGTCTTGTAAATCACATTCTCCTGCTTTATCACAAACCGGACAATCAAGAGGGTGATTGGCTAGCAAAAACTCCATTGTGCCTTCACGGGATTCAAGAACTCGTTTGCTTTTGGTTATAATAGATAATCCTTCTTTTACAGGCGTATTACATGCTGCCTGCACTTTAGGATTTCCTTCGATTTCGATAAGGCACATGCGGCACATACCGACTATGCTTAACGATGGATGATAACAGAAATAAGGGATATCAGTTCCGACTGCTTTGACTGCGTCGATGAGGTTTTTCTTTTCGTCTACTTTGTATTCTACACCATCAATTTTGATTGTTACCACAGAGATGCTCCATTAGAATTGGTCTAGTTTTGACTATCCTGAAAAGCCTAAAATTCTTCAAGTATAAAATCGGAATAAGTTATTGGAACAGAAGGGATGAATTGCTACAGATGCACTGAACCACTGAGTCTTATTGCGACGAATGAGCAAAGACTTGCATCGCTATGTTGGAGGTGGCAAGCAGGAATATCCTGAGTCGAATGTATGGATAATAAGACTTTTCAAAACCATCCGTGTTTATACGTGCTCAAGACCTTGGTGATTGGTAAAAAATCTAGATAGTGCTAAGCATATTTTCCTGTGAAGAAGAAAGCAATCTAAATAACAAATCGAATACAATTGTAAGATCAAAAGTGTAAATGAATCAAGAGAATTACCATTGTTATTCTCGTTCGAAAAAAAATATTGAATAAAAAAATAAGTCATTTCATTCTAATCTTGTCAATTGTATATGGAGTTAGGTATGATTAAATGATCAATATACTAGCGGATGCTATCAATGAATTTTCTGAGGGGATAATCATTGCTCAATTGGATGGAAATATTCAATATGTAAATGAACGATTGCTACAACTTACAAATTTGGATAAAAAAATTAATTTCGCAGGCAAATCGATGGAAAATATTCTAAGAATCATTTTTTCTTCCTGCGGAGTTTCAGAAGAATCATTAGAATCAAATGTTATAAAAATTTTAAATTCCACTGAATCAGAATTTAAAATAACAAGAAGGGATGGAGCAGTTCTTATTTTTGACAAGAAAGAACTTTCTTCTGGTGTGTTGTTATTTACTGTAAAGGATATTACTCATTTATCACAAATCGAATCCAAGCAAAAACAAATCATCAAAGTAGCCATTATGGCATTAGCAGATCTTTCAGAGTATCGAGATCAACAAACCGGAGACCATGTTCTGCGAGTGGCAAGAAAGACATATGAAATTGCTAGATCTTTAAAGAAGTCAGGTGAGTATAAAGATATTTTAACAACCGATTTTTTATATCATATAGGTGTAGCAAGCATACTACACGATATAGGAAAGGTAAGTCTACCGGATAGCATTTTATATAAGCCCGGACCACTTGATGCGGTGGATCGAAAAATAATGCAAAAGCACACAGTTAACGGTAGCAGTATTTTAACAAAAGCAAATAGATCTATAGGGGATAATGGCTATTTTAGATTAGCCTCAGAGATTGCTGAATCTCATCATGAATATTGGGATGGAACGGGTTATCCAAATGGTTTGTCAGAGAATAATATTCCTCTTTCTGCAAGAATCGTTGCGGTTACTGACGTGTATGACGCTTTGATACAACCTCGTCCCTATAAAGATTCGTGGGCTAAAGAAAAAGTTATTTCTTATATAAAAGAAAAAAGCGGATTTCAATTTGATCCGAAAGTAGTAGATGGTTTTTTAGATGTAATGAAAATGCGTGAAAATGCTTCTTTCATTGAATGGTCGAGCGATATGAGTGTGTCAAATACAATGATAGATCACGATCACCAAATCTTATTAACTCTTATTAACCAATTGATCAATGATGAAAATCGAGCTGACCGACTTGCGGTTGAATTTGTAATGGATGAACTAATCAATTATGCTTTTACTCATTTTAAACGAGAAGAACAATTGATGAAAGAAATGGAATATCCCGAACTTGACAATCACAGAAAAATTCATGAATTAATGACTAGCGAAGTCATCGCAATGCAAAAAAAATTGAACATTGGTTTTACTCCCGCCTTAGGAGAAGAAGTTTCTTTGTATCTCAAGAAATGGCTAAGCATTCATATCTTGCGAGAAGACAAAAAGTATTCTCTATTCATGGAAAATAAAAATCTTAGCCAATCACTATAAAGTTTTTTATAGCTACAACCAGTTAGCTGCTAAAGGCGAGCCAGATTAATTTATATATCAAGAATAAAAAGTAGAATGGTGGAAAGCAAACTCCATCCAGTATTAAGACACAGTCGCATTATAGAAGAATAGAGGAATGTTAAAAAAATAGAAGAATTATACTTGAAAGTAATAATTATAAAAAATAAGATACCATACAGGGTATTGTATTAAAAGGAGTGGCACATTGGCAAAGATTGTTATTTTAGGAGCAGGGATAGCAGGAAATACAGCAGCAATGTATGCGAGGGTTCACGCAAGAAAATCGGATGAAGTGATTGTAATTTCTCCAAACAGTAAATGGAATTGGATTCCTTCGAATATTTGGGTTGGAGTTGGGCTTATGAAGCCAGAAGATGTGACATTTGAAATTGCACCTATCTACAAAAAAATGGGAATTGTATTCAAGCAGGCAAAAGCAATTAGCATTCATCCAGAAGGAAATAAAAATTTCACAAATCCCTTTGTGAAGATTGAAAATATAAAATCCACAAATGGTATTTCTGAGGAAAATGTAGAATACGATTATCTAATCAACGCAACAGGACCAAAATTAAATTTCGGTGCAACGGAAGGACTAGGACCGGATAAGAACAGTTATTCTGTGTGCACCTATTTACATGCGGCAGAAGCAAATAAGGCGCTCCAAGAATCCATCGAGAGAATGAAGAAAGGAGAGCGTCAAAAAATTCTAATCGGAACAGGACATGGAAATTGCACATGCCAGGGAGCAGCGTTTGAATATATTTTTAACGTGGAATACATTCTCAATAAACACGGAGTGAGAGACAAAGCTGATTTAACCTGGATTTCCAATGAATATGAACTAGGAGATTTTGGAATTGGTGGAATGCATATCAAACGCGGAGGATACATTACACATAGTAGAGTTTTTGCAGAATCTTTATTTGCCGAAAGGGGCTTGGATTGGATCACAAGAGCGCATGTGCAAAAAGTAGATAAGAAAGAATTATTTTACGAGACACTCGAAGGAGAAGAAAAATCTACTCAATTTGATTTTACCATGCTCATTCCACCCTTCGCAGGTGTAGGATTAAAAGCGTATGGAAAGATGGATGAAGATATAACTTCGAAATTATTTGCACCAAATAGTTTTATGAAAGTAGATGCGGATTACACGGCGAAACCGTTCGAAGAATGGAAAGCTAGTGACTGGCCTTCAACCTATCAGAATCCAGATTACAAAAATATCTTCGCAGTTGGAATTGCATTTGCCCCTCCGCATCCGATTTCTAAGCCAATGAAGAGTCCAAAAGGAACACCGATCTTTCCAACACCACCACGGACGGGAATGCCATCCGGAGTTATGGGAAGAGAAGTCGCAAAAAGTGTTGTAGATATGATTCGAAACGGAACAGACAAGCCAACTAGAAAAGCATCTATGGCAACAATGGGAGCAGCTTGCATTGCGTCATCGGGTGCAGGAATTTTTGATGGAAAAGCAGTATCAATGACGATGTATCCTATCATTCCGGATTATGAAAAATATCCTTCCTATGGTAGAGATTTAAATTATACTTTTGGAGAAATCGGTTTGGCAGGTCATTGGATAAAACATATTTTGCATTACGTTTTCATGTACAAAGCAAAGGGAAATCCGTTCTGGCGAATGATTCCGGAATGAACACCGATAGAAGACTGATATTATTAAAGGAGAGAACCAAATGAAAGAAAGAATAGCTTATGAGAAAGATTTTTATCCCCCGATTCCAACTGAGTTTACAATGAAAATGCGCACCAATCTATTCTGGCAGTTTTTTCGATTCATCGTCATTAATTTGAAGATGATTCGAATGGCTCGATTTCACTGAAATACCATTAATGCAGCGATAATAAAATCGCGAATGTTAAAAAAAACTGAGGATAATAAAAATTATCCCTACAAGTTGAGTGGTTACTTTTCCTTATACTCTACTTGGTTTAGGGAACTTTCGCCGAACTCCCATTTGCCGTTGGTTTGTTTTAGAAATTTCTGATGCGTTTCGGAGACATACTCGGTGGCGGTTTTCTTCTCTAGGATAAAATCACCGTTAGCTGTGAAGACTTCTGCCTTATCGTTTGAAAAGGCAACGCCGGCAATCGTAGTTCCCGATGAGTTAAGTAATTGTAGTGGCAATTCAAAGACTCGAATGCAGTCTTGTAGTAATTGAGACCATTGATAACCAGCCGAGCCTATACATCCGTGAGAATCTAAATCATTTCCTGTTTGCATAAATTTAGTCTTTTCATTGCCATTCTCTTTGCAAGAAAAAATATAGATTTAAGCAATCAGTTTGTTCTGGACGGGATTTTTATTAAAAAGGAATGGCAATGGAATTCTTAGAGCGCATTTTAAATATTCTCTCTATTCCTATCTTAAATTTTACCGAGACTACGGGGCGGTTATCTTGGATTTACCTCTTGTCGGCGGCGGGGATTGGTTTCGTTGCAATTCTAATTCAGCATTTAGCTAGAAAGAATTTTTCATGGAAAGAATTTCTATTCGAAGCATTTGATTTTTCGCATTGGAAAAAGAAATCTTCGGTTGTGGATTATCTCTATTACTTTGTCGAAACGATTCTTTATACAATCTTCTTTTCTTATTTTGTAATCACAAGTCTTTTCGTTTCCATTTTTGTTTTTAAGGTTTTATTATTTCTAGGAGGCGAACGCTCGTTTCCCCACAATTGGTTTATACAAGCACTGTATACTTTTTCTTTCTTATTGGGTTATGACTTTGGAAGATTTTATGTTCATAAGTTTTTACATACCTATCCGTTTCTTTGGGAGTTTCATAAATTCCATCACTCGGCGGAAACTCTCAATCCTTTTACGGTATATCGAGTTCATCCGATAGAAAGTATTTTGCTTAATTCGTTTGGTGGAATTTGCAGTGGAGTAGTGACAGGAGTGTTCGTGTATTTCTATCCCGCGATTACGATGTATATGTTTCTTGGGGTAAATTTTGGTTTATTCCTATTTCATCTTTATAGCAATCTGCGTCATACACAAGTTTGGATTTCTTTTCCCAAAAGTTTGAGTTATATACTGCTTAGCCCCGCTCAACACCAAATCCATCATAGCAAAAAAGAAGAGCATCGACATAAAAATCTAGGCGCAATCTTTGCCTTCTGGGACTACTTCGCCAACTCGCTTTTTATCCCAAAAGAAAAAGAGAAATTAGAATTCGGACTACCTACTGTAAGCAATGAAGCGGATTATACGAGTTTACCTCGCATATTCATTGTGCCTTTCAGAAAAGTGTTTAGAGCTCAAAGCTCACGCCGAAGTTGATTTGGCGAAAGGGTCCGGGTTGAATTCCAATTGGGAGTCTACCAGAAACATATTCTCTGTCCTGTAAATTCTTTCCTGTAATAAAGAGTGACCATTTTTTAACAGGATGCTTGTATCCGAAGGAAGCATTGACAAGACCGACCGAGGGGATAACCCCGCGATTTCCGTCTGCGGTTTCATTGGGTGAGTTGATTAAATCAGAATATTGTTTGTCGATAAATTGATATTCGCCTCTTGCATAGAATCCATTCTTGTGGTTAGCGCCTAACGCTATTGTATAAACATTCATCGGAACATAAGGAAGATAATTTTTATTGGTATCATTGTTTACAAGATGAAATTTTTCATCAAAAGTGTAAGCAGGTCTATCTACAAGACGAATCGTTCCGTCTGCATTGGTTACATACGGGAAAGGAGTGTAGGTAATAGACTTTGCATTCGTGTAAGTGTAGATTAGATCGAGAGGAATATTCCAATTTAGGTTAAAGAATTTTCCGAAATCAAACGTCACTGTGTTCTCACTTCCCCGGTGTATCGACTTACCGCTATTAACCGGACGTGAGCCTGCATCTCCTCCGATTTCATTTGTGTTGATGATTTGGTCTCTGAAATACATCACATATCCCACAAATTCTGTGAATAAATAAGGAGTAAGCTCTCCTCGAACCCCTGTCTCGTAGTTAATCGAAGTCTCTGCTTTCAAGCGATAGTCGGCACCTGTCGGGCTAACGGCTGTTCCATACGTAGGAGGAGAGAATCCACGATGGACTCCCGCAAACCAAGTATAGGTTTGCGTAATATCATAAGTAGCCCCAAGTCCCGGAAGAAGAACTTTCGTATAACTTTCTCCTCCCTGGTTCACAAATAAAATATCTCCTGTGTTTGTCGCGATACGATTTCTTACATCTTGCGCAGTGGCAAATCGTCGTTTGTTGTAGACTCCTTGCTGTATCCATTCGTAACGAACGCCCGGCATGAGTTTAAATCTTTCAGTGATGCTAATTCTATCCTGGAAATAAACCGCGTAAGACTTTGCAATTCTATCCTGTTGACTGTAAGGAAATCCATCTCGTATGAAAGGGTAGGGAACAGTTTCTGTGCTGACTCGATTTTTTTCCCCATGAGCCCGTAGACCAAAATCAATTTCGTGTTTTACTTCTCCAGTTCGTAGAATTAATTCTAGTTTAGTATCAATTCCGAGCGTTTGAAAGTTTTGGTTTCGAAGAGGAGAGGATTTGCGCATAAAAATAACGTCTCCAGGTCTAACACCAATTATCCCCGGAGAAAAGGTCGCATAGGTATCAGAAGGTGGACTTGATTCGACACCGAGAGAATTTAAATTATTGTATGCAAAGTCCTGTCTTTGCCAATTTCGCACCGCGTTATTATTGTAAATTCTAGAAATTAGTTTCATCGTTTCCGAGATCGTATACTCATGACCTAGAACCGTAGAATTTCGATTCAAATACTTTTGATCAAATCCAGCCGGATTGATTCTTGGGTTACGCCAGAATAGCCCCTGTGTGAGTCCGAGATAAGTAGATTTGGCTTCTTGTTCTTGGTATCCCGTTTTAAAGGTTACTGTGTGTTTGTCGCTTATTTCATGAACGAGTTTTAAAGACACATCATTTAGTCGAAAAGCTTGCGAGTCTCTAAACCCATCGCCTTGTTTGTATAAGTAAGATACATCTACACCTGTTTTACCGAAGGTGCCTCCGTATTGAGCGAAGTTTGACATATAGCCGTTTTCCCCTCCGACACTTTTATTGGAGAAGGTTGGTTTTCCGGGAGGTCGCCTTGTTACAAAGTTTACAACTCCTCCAATCGTAGAAGGACCAAATAAAATTGCACCGGAGCCTTTGATTACTTCTACTCTTTGCATTCTATCAATCTGCGGTGCGTAATAACTTTCCGGCTGTCCATAAGGACTAAGAGAAGTAAGAATTCCATCTTCTAGAATTAAAGTCTTTCTGGATTCTTCATTGCTCACACCACGAAAGCCGATGTTAGGCGTTAGCCCCGCCGCATCCTGGAATCGAACCGACGCACCGGGAACTCTACGTAAAATTTCCATTGCGTCGACGGGTTGCGTTTCCTCTAAGAATTTTTTGGAAACGATAGTCGCAGAGCCTGGAATTTTTTTTAAGGAATCTTTTCCATCTCCAATTACATTGATCTGACCTTTGGAATAAGAATCTTCTGCTTTTTTTCTTGTTTGGTCTATCTTCTCCGCTGTTTTTGCATCAGGCTCTGGACTGGTAGGATTTGCTTGTGCAAATACGATTTTTGATAGTAGTAGGATAATCAGTATTAGACTTTGTTTCATTTTTGTATTCCTTAATCTCCATCCCCGCTGCTTCCTGATCCACTTCCTGTGGAACCGAACGTGGCGGATATTTCGCTTGTTAGCATTGTTTTTAGAGTTGTCAATGAATTGTAGGCGGTCTGCACCTCGCTTGCATTTGAATTGATTGCTGTTTCTAGATTGGTTATTTTTTGTAGATTTGCTATACAGAATAATATTTGCTGACGTATTCTTAAATCCAATCCAGGATTTACTGATTTTACATAGTCTGAAATACCAGGTCCGTTAATACCGGTATACAGGTTATTAACCCCTACCAAGTTATCGACTAAATTATCTATGGATCTGTTTGCAAATCTGGATTCAATTACGTTTGCGCGTTTAATACCGTTTGACCGCAGTGTCAGTCCGGCGGGATAACCAAGTTTATTATCGCGAATGAATTCTATATGGTTTGAAAATTGAAGTAATAGGGTTGTCAATGCAAATTGTTGTGAAGAAAAGTAAATGCTTCCTAAACCAGCAGTGGGAAGTTCGTTTACGTAGTTGGAACCAGATTCTTTCCATTGACTATGTAATTCTTTAACAGATATATAATACAAGGATACCAATTGCTTCATAGTATCTAGTCTTCTTGCTGTAAGTGCTGAGCATACGACGGATACTGAAGTGTTTGCGTTTGCATCCGAAAATAATAAAAATTCAATGGTAGGAAGTCCCTTTTGTAGTTTATTCAATGTGGACACATTCGCAGAGTTGATTGCTGTTGAGCCGGCGATGAAAGAATTGATTCCGTTTATATCGGGGGTTATATTATCAGTAAAATTCAAAACCCAGGGATCTATGCTTTCATAGAATCCTCCAAATTGAGCCGGACCAAATTGGATAATTTCGATTTGCTTCACAATGCTTGCATTTTTTTTCCAACCTGATTGTAGATTCAAGAGAGACCTTGCATTATTCGAACAGTCTCCGCTGTAGGTTTGTGCATTCGTATTAAATTCGTTAGCCGCTTGTTCCAAATCAGAATAGGATTTTAAAATCACATTTTTAGATACATTGGAAAGAAGAGGCAATGGATTAAATTCTTTTAACCGATTGTGAAGAATGCCGTTTATGCTTGCCATTCTAGATTCTCCATTTTGATTTGCGCGAGAGCAATAGATCAAAAGGAGGATGGTTGAGAGTGTCGCACTTAGTTTAAAAATAAAAATTTGCTTTAATTTGATGTTCATGTATTTGCCTTTGAATCACACCCGCTTTCAATTTTTTTATAAGCGGGTTTAAAGAAGTATTGTTTGATGAGATTAAAAAAGAATCTTTCTAATTTTGCTATTCGTCCCCCCGCCTGTGGTTGAAACATATAGAATGGTATATTCCTTATTAAAAGCTAATCCTCTTGGCTTACTAAACGTAGCAACACTTGCTGTGCCATCCGTATTTCCATCGGTTCCAGCTAATCCTGCAATTGTAGTCACAACTCCAGTGGACGTAACTTTACGAATAGTCTGATTTGCTCCATCGGCTACATAGACGTTATTGCTAGCGTCAATTGCGAGTCCATACGGACCATTGAACCTAGCAGAAATTCCATTTCCGTCTGTTGCTCCTGATTCACTTGCAATAGACCCAGCCAAAGTTGTAACATCACCTGTGGTGGAAATTTTACGAATAGAATTATTTTTGCTGTCGGCAAATAGGATATTGCCGGAAGAGTCTACAACAACTCCTTTCGGTTCATTTAAAAGAGCTGTTGTTCCATTTGCATTCAAATAACCGGAGATTGAGGAAATAGAACCAGCTGTAGTAGTAACTTCAGTGGTTGATAAACTTCGGATTTGATAGTTTAAAACATCGGCTACGATTACTTTATCAGTTAAGGCATTATAAAAAATTCCTTCTGGCTTGCTAAATCTCGCTGCTGTGAGAGTTCCATTTGCAAAAGATCTAGCACCATAGGTTCCAGCGTAGTTGGTGGCTGTTCCGTCGACTGCAATTTTTACGATATTATTTCCCACTGTCGCAGTACCGGTATTAGCCACGTAAAGAACTCCATTTTTATCTATCGCAATTCCTTCCGGATTATTTAACTCCGGTCCTGACGTACCTTGACCAGCTTTTGTATCTGCTAGAATGGTAACAGTGGTTTCGTTTACTATTTTCTTAATTTGGTTGTTTTTACTGTCTGTAATATAGATAGCTCCATCGGAGCCAACTGTTATTGCTTCTGGTTGGTTAATTCCTGTTACAGCCAGAGTAGATACTGTAATTTTGCTGGAGGGCTTCGGAGTCATTTGCAAAGCGAGTGCTGCTAGAGCAAGGCTCTGGCTAGATTGCTCTTTCTTTTCTTGGGGACAATTCACAAGACTCAATAGAATTGATATCGAAATAAAACCTTTCAGTAAAGGTGTCTTTAGTTTCATTTTACTTTCCTTAAAATTATTATAATTCTAAATTTGAGAATGATTCTCAATAACATGTTTATATATCTCCCATCCCAGTCAACTGAAATTGTAGTGCAAGGTTGAAAAAATCTTCTTACTGAGAAAATTTTTTTTATTCAGTATGAACTTTTTTGAAAATTAGCACTCTATATGTATAAGTGCTAATAAATATTAGCACTGGATGATATAGAGTGCTAAAAGGAGATACTACTATGCTACTGAATGTAATTGAACGAAATGGATATGGTCAATCCCTATGGAATGAGTTAGATAGGCTTCATGATGAGCTTTCCGGCGGCTTTTTCTCTCGCGGGGGCTCTACACGTGGTTTTCATAATCCACCGGTGAATGTTTATATCAACAAGGATGATGTTTTGCTGACTGCGTTGGTTCATGGATTTGATCCTTCCGATATAGAGCTTTCGATTATCGAGAATAGAATTCAAATAAAAGGCACAAACAAGAGAGTCGAAAATCAAGATGGATATGAAATTCACTGCCAAGAGGTAGAGAATAGGAATTTTGATCGAACAGTCGAATTGCCATTTAGGGTAGATGCCAACAAAGCTGATGCTAAATTCAAAAATGGAATTTTGAGTGTGAATCTATCTAAAGCGGAAGCGGATAAGCCAAAGAAAATTACTGTCCAAATCGAGAATTAACTTAAAGGAGAATACAATGTTACAACAAGAAATGCAAAAACAAGAAACTTCCAGTCAGACCGTTGAAAAGGTAAATAAGCGTTATATTACGCCTTCAGTAAATATCTATGAATCGGCAGATGAAACCAAAATCGTATTTGATATGCCCGGAGTAGATGAGAAGTCAGTAGAAATTTCTTACGAGAAAGACGTTTTAACTATCGAAGGAAAGAATTCTTATTCTGTTCCAGAAGGATTCGAAGGAGCTTACATTGGATTTAAGACTGGAGATTATTTGCGAAAGTTTAATGTGAATAAGCCGGTTGATTTAGAAAAATCAAGGGCAATCATGAAAAATGGAAAATTAACACTTCATCTTTCAAAAGTAAAGCCAAATACCACTAAGATCGAGGTTAAGGCTGAGTAGTCTCTAATAGGATATTCCCTTTTTTCTTAGGGCTGTGTAAAAAGTTTGTCTCAGACAAAAAAATGCGATTCAGTTAGCATTGACTTTTTACCCAGCCAGTTTTTTTGGTCTATATTTATAAACATAAATATCTTGACAATGAGCTGCTACTTTTCAGAATTTAGATATGAAAAAAATCATAAGCCTCATTACAATCTTATCTTTTCTAATTCTAACGCTCACCCAATGCTCTACAACCACAAATGTAAAACTTCTGCCTGCTAAGGACAGTGCAAATGTAGAAGCTATTTGGAAGGGGAAGACAGTTGGAAAAGGTGCAGAATTTTCCCTTACCGTTTCCAATTTCATTTTGGAGGATAGAGATTTAATATTATTGAAAGAAGGAAAGCAACTCACCAAAGTTCATTTAGAGGTTACTCCTTCTTTGCCGGTTCTTTTTTTGGGTTGGTTAGCATTCGGTATTCCCTATCTTTGGGTCTCAGCCGTTAAAGAATACCAAATGTTTGATCTATCCGTAGATTTGAAACGTGCGGCTACTGAAGTTAGTCCACAATAGACTAACAATCACGAAAAACTGCTTTTCTCTTTTCTTCGATTGCTTTAATGCTTTCCATAAAATCTTCTGAAAGAAAGTTTTGAGCCTGTCCTTCTGCTTCTTTTCGAAGTGCTGCTTGCAAAGCTTCATAGTCACTGGAATTTTTCTTGAGTAGTCGAAGAGCAAGCGGACCGCTTTCACTTAAATTGATAGCAAGTTCAGTTGCGCGTCTGATTACATCGTCAAAAGGAACTACATCGTGACAAAGTCCCATGCGATAGGCTTCCTGTCCTGTTAGAATTTCGCCTAACATCAGCAGATAATTTGCCTTATCTAATCCAAATAATTCTTTTACTAAGTAAGAAGATCCCATTCCAGGATGAATTCCAAGTTTTACAAAATTAAAAGAATATTTACTTTCCATAGAGAATACACGTAAATCGCAAGCAAATGCTAGTGACAATGCTGCACCAATTGCATGTCCGTTTACAGCAGCGACTACGGGAAAGGGGAGAGTGCGAACTGATAAAAAGAAATTGTAGAAGGTAAACATATCTCTTCGATTTTCTTCAAATGTCTTTTCATGAAAAGATTTGAGAAAACTTAGATTTCCGCCAGAGGAAAATACATTATTTCTCCCGGAGATAATTAGGCAGCGTGGAAGTGGGTCTCGATTTTTTAGAGATTGGATATAATTGTAAAATTCTTGTCCCATTTCCCAGGTCATAGAATTTTTAGTTTCCGCATGATTTAAATAAAGCATTTCAATTTTAACTGAATCGAGTTCGATTGTTTCCGTTTCCAAGTATTGCATAAATTAATCCCCTTAAACGCCTCTCCATTTTCTAGATAAGCTACGTAGACATTCCAAAAAAACTCTCAATTTTGCAAATTGTAATTTGCTAATTTCGATAAAAAGTGACGATATTGAAATCATGGCAGTCGGCAGAACAGATTCAATGCAAGAACTCATCACCCTGATGGATACTATTTATGGGGAAACCATCATAGGTACTGATGTTAATCTTATTAAACACCTGTTTTATTACTTAAGATTTGATAACACTGAGTTTGTTTTTGAATACGATGATCGAATGATGTCTGTGGTTGTTCATAATGTTTTGCAAGATTTTGTAGAGCTGAATGTTCCTGATTTTTCGGAAGCGAGTTCAAGAAGAGCAAAAATCAAATTTGAAATCATCAATGTTCTTTATATTTTTGAAGTTATCATTGAAGACATTCGAAGCTCCATCGTAAAAATCAAACTTCCAACTGAATTACAATCTGCTGAGATGCGTCAATATCGTCGTGTTGCCTGTGACGATTTATTCATGGACTTTATTATTTTGTTCAAATCATTTAAAGGCGGACGTTATGTGAGTGGGGATAATATTCATGCTGAGAGGCAGTTTACTCATCTTTTCCGCGAAATAAAATTTGATGTTCCCAATTTGAAATTAATGAATATGATTGTAACAGATTATATTCGAAAAGTTTCTGATGAATATGAATTGGTGATTTACAAAATGGGAGATGGTCATGATTTTATAAAGAACACTCTTTCTAAAGATAACAAAACAATTTATATTTCAGATTGTGCAAATGCAGATTCATATATAGAAGATTTAAAATCAAAAAATTATAAAACATTTTTTGAAGTTTATCAAGAAAAGATAAAAGACGTAGGTGAGTTTCAAGCTAGAAAGTTTTTTGAAGTAATGCAAAAGAAAGAAAACCGCGCTTTCATGGTTTCTTATATCATTGCACCCATTACAATGTTTGATCGAGTCATCGGACATATCAAAGTTTACAGCACTGCTATGGACAAACACATGCTTACCCGCACCGACTTGGAATACATTCATGAGATGACCGAGATTTTTAGTTATGGATTAACTAAGATTGCGATTAAAGGAAATACGTTCAATGAAATCTATACAAATACTAGAATC
Source organism: Leptospiraceae bacterium (assembly GCA_016708435.1). Classification (NCBI taxonomy): domain Bacteria; kingdom Pseudomonadati; phylum Spirochaetota; class Leptospiria; order Leptospirales; family Leptospiraceae; species Leptospiraceae bacterium. Next base: position 52,746 of record JADJFV010000013.1, read on the forward strand.
GTAGACATTAGCATCAGTGGGTTACTATTCGAAATCTCTGATGAGAATTTATTTCAATACTTAAAAAAACATTCGAGTGTTAAAATGTATATTCCGATGGGAAAAAACAAACTCGAAATCAATGGCGAAATCATTCGTTATATTATTTCTGATGATGGATTTAAACTAGGTGTAAATTTCTTTTCTTCAAATCCGGGTGACATGAAAATTCTTGAGACTTATATCTATGAGAAGAAAGGAAATGTGCTATCGGAGTAGATATCTATTTTACTTTTTAATAGGCATCTTTACGATGAGAAATTTTAAATACAGTGATTATTCTATTAAATAAATCGGCTTCAAAGAAAATTCTAAAATCACCTTGTCTAATTCTATAGATATTCGAATTGACTAATTTAAAAGAATCAATGCTTATCGCGGTTTCTAGTGATTTAATCCTTTTGTAGATTTTCTCAATGTCTGTTCTAGAAATTCCTTTCAAATCTTTATCTATCGCTTCTTGAATTATGACTTGATACATTTTACAGATATTTCTTAAAAAATTGGTCTACGGGAATTGTTTTGCCTTTTCTGGTTTTGCGAATTTTTTCAAGTTCGGCAACAGTATAATTATTTTTACTTTTTTTTGCAGGAGGTATAGTCTTTTGGTTTACCTCGTCTATAAATTTTACTAATCTATCGAATTCTTTTTTCGATATGACTACACCAGAAATTTTACCGTCTATCTTTAAAAATTCATGCTTAATCATTTGCATTTGCATAGTATTAATTTAAGGAAAGAATAGAAATAGTCAAGATTTTTTTTGTCTAACTTGCTAAGCCTTTCAAAATCTTATGATAGTCATCGACCTTCAATTCTTCCGGACGCAATCGGAGTTCGATTTTATTCTGAGCAAGTGAATCCAATATTTCCTTACGCAAGTCAGGGTAATCGCGATTAAACTCTTTTGCATCTAAAAAAGGAGCTTCAGAGATGGACTTGCCAATTGTTTTTCTTTTTCCCCAGAAGAAAGTTCTTAGGATTAATTCTAACTTATCAATTTGCATTTTAGAATAAGAGTGATTTGTTGGTGTAAACCGTATCAAAGCTGAACTAGCGTCCGGTTTCGGGTAGAAGCAAGAAGGAGAAATCTTTCTTAGAAAAGAAAATTTTCCAAAGGCAGATACAAAAATCGAAAGCGAAGATATTTCATTGCAGATTCTGTCGGCAAATTCTTTTTGCACCATAAAAATGGCACCGGTTAAATTGGGGACTGATTTTAAACTAGTAGTAAGAATTTCACTTGTTATGTAATAAGGGAGATTTCCTGTTAAAAAAATCTTTTCGTCTTTTAAGTTGCTGATTGTGTTTAATACATCGCCTTCGTATAATATAGAGTTTGCGCTATCGAAGTATTCCATCGATTTCATATTTTCGATGTAGACTGGATCAATTTCGAATAAAAAAAGTTTTTTGTTAAGAAGAGCGAGCTTGTGTGTGAGCGCACCGAGTCCTATTCCGATTTCGGCAACCGAATTAGTTTTTGCGAGCGCGTCCTTGTCGATAGAATTGATTATAAAATCTAAAGTATTTGGATCTGTGATAAAATTTTGTCCCCATTTCTTCAGTGGGTTTGCATTTCTTTCGTCCATGAAGGATCTAATTTTCGAAACGCTGTAATAGGGGTATTCATAACTCATCTGGTGTTATAAAATTCCAGTCGGGATTAATTCCAAGTAAGTTTTTATTTTCATTCCAATCTTTTGCGTTGTCCTGTAATTTATAAGCGAAAAGAAGTAGAATATTTCCTTTATCGACTCTAGAATTTTTCTGTAATTGAGAAAGTGAGTCCAAATGCGGATAGAATATGAGTAGTTGGGTAAAATTTCTTTTAGATGCTTGCACATCCCATTTCAAATCTGCATATTGATTCTCCCAATCGGGAAGCTTTTTAGCAGAAAAAATTTTTACATTCGGCGCAGTTTTTTTACAAAGCGTTGCAAGCGACAAACAAGTCTCTTCTTCAATATAAAAAGATTCAATTGATTCATCGCATAGATTTTCTCTCAGGTGTCTTTCAATTTTGTAATGACTGTATTTGCAAATTCCTCCGAGGTAAATTTCATTTTTCTCTCTTACTAGATAATAATCAGAGCCCGCAAAAATATTTTTGGCAACTTTGTGCTCTTTTTTAGTTTCAGGGTACAATACAAAACCAAAATAGAAAAAAGAACCAATAAATAAAAGAGTTAATAAGGAAAGTAGAATTCTAAATCGAATTGCCTTTCTTTTATTTTCTTTCTTTGTGAATAATTTTAATTCTAAAATAAAAAATCCGATTATGAGAATTGCAAGCAAAGCAAAATAAATTCCCATATGAAAACGAAAAGATTCTTTGACGCCGCGATAAAATCCTACATTCACAGAAAGAGTCTCAGATAGATAAGCGAGAGTTCGAAGTAATAGCTCGGAATAGATCCAAAAGATTTCGATTCCTGCTTTTACAAAGCAATTAAAAAATGAAAAATTAAATTCCATTTCTAAACAAGAAAGCCAATCAAAATAAAAAGATTCTCCGAAAAAGCTTTTCGTGAAAATAAAATCTAGAATCGATTCATATAAAAACTGAAAGAGCAGTGAAACATACAGCAAAGGAAGAAGTAGGGAGGTAAGTGGAACTAAAAGCAGATTTAAAAAAATAGATCCAAAGCTAAAAGTTTTAAAATAAAAAAGTAAAACCGGATAGGTTCCTAAACTTGCGGAAATGGAAATTGTAAAATTTTCTATGAATAAATTTTTAAAATTTCCAAATGCTAGCTTTTCTAAGAAAGACTTTAAAAATAAAATTCCGCAGACAGCAGAATAGGAAAGATTAAAAGAAAGTGTTAGAAAATTTTCTCTGTCAATGCATAAAATGATAGCAGAAGAAACTAAAATAAGATCAATGCTCTTCATTTTGCGAAAGAATAAACTTCCGAGCACGAGTGTAGCTGTGAAAATATAGGCGCGAAGTAAAGAAACTGGAAAATCTAGAATGTAAAGATAAGAAAATGCAACGACAAGAGGAATGATTCGCTCAGTGTAATAGTTAAAAAACCAAATTTGCTTTGCAAAAAAATAAATAAATCCAATGAATACACCAATATGAAGACCGGAAGCTGCAAATAAATGTAGCACTCCTCCTTCTCTTACTTTTTCTTTGAACTCATTTTCAAGAAAGCTGGCATCTCCAAAAAAAAGTCCCATCGCAATATCGTTTGCATAGTCTGTGATTCCTGCTCGATCTAAAAGATCTTCTACTTTTTTTCGAAGTAGTTTTCTATTGTCGATTAGCTCACTCTGGCGTTTGCATTTGCTTTCTCTAATTTGTATATAGGAGAATTGAAAATCTTTTAGAAATCGAAAGTATTCTTCTTCCGGCGAAACTTTTTTGATAGAAAGAAATCTTGAATCACACAATAAAATAGGTAGTGTAATGTCTTTTTTATAACGCTTTGTGATTAAAGTGAATTTGTTTTTATCAGATTGGAATTCTGTCTCATAAAAATTTCGTTTCACTTCTTTTTTAAACTCAATTTTAAATGAATTCTCTTCTTTTAGAATTGCAAAATATTTTTCATTGAAAGTCACATCCTGTTTTTTGGACTCAAAATAAAAATTATGAAAAAATCCAAATAAAATACCAATTAAAATTGCGGTTACTTTCGTGTATCCGGTGAAGATACAAGCTATGCTCAGTATTCCTAAAGTAAAAATTAATATTGGATCAAGCCTAATTTTAGCAATGACATAATAAGACAAGTATCCCATTGCAAAAAAAGAAAATTTACTCACAGGTTTTAGCTGATTTAAGAAACTCATTTAGTCTTTTAGGTTTCAAAACAGAAAAAATGTGCAGATAAAAATATGAAAATTACGCATTTGAACTAAAAAAAGAGGAATTGAATAAAATTTTATCCCGAAAAAAGAATTAAACTCTCTATTTAAGGTTTGAAAAGTTACTTTTGATTAGCCTCTTTATTAGTATATTAGAATATTCTAATATGATTTCGATTAATAAAATCAATGAAATATAAAAAAATACATATATATGAGTTTGAATTGATTAAAAAAACAAAAGCTATATTATGAAGTTAAAATTAAAAAAATAATTTTCATTCCTGTTCTATTAAGAAAATTTTATAAAATAATTTTTTTTTCACTACTTTTTTTCTCTTCTATTTAATATTATTTTTGACTCTTTAGGAATAAAAAAATACAACGTAATCCCTACCTCTGATTGTTTATCGATTAGAGTAGATGTTATTGACTACGTTATTGACACACTGTAAAAAAAATATATATGATTGAGAAGCCTATGAAGATACTACACGAAGAAGAATCGATTTTTAATAGAGATACAAAAATAGAAATTGAAATTTTATACAAATGTTCTGGTTGTTTCAAAATGGAAAAAAAATTATACCAACAAAAACTTTGTAAAGCATGTTTATCTAAAGCATTTAAGAGGTTAGTAAAAGTAATCGACTCGGTAAGAAAATAATTTCCTTTTAGAGCACTTATACAAAAATGGTATAACTGTGGATTATCCTTTTAACGAGATAGAAAAAAAATGGCAAGAGTATTGGGAAAAGAATCAAACTTTTCTCACAGATATAAATAGTAAGAAAGAAAAATTTTATTGCTTGGATATGTTTCCTTATCCAAGCGGAGCTGGACTCCATGTCGGTCACCCTGAAGGATATACTGCCACTGACATAGTTTCTAGATACAAACGAATGAAAGACTTTGAAGTGCTTCATCCAATGGGATGGGATGCTTTTGGTCTTCCTGCTGAGCGTTATGCTATGCAAACGGGAATTCACCCGAGCGTAACCACCAAAAATAATATTGATAATTTTAGAAGGCAGATCAAAATGCTTGGTTTGTCTTATGATTGGTCTAGAGAAATTTCTACAACTGATCCAGACTATTACAAATGGACACAATGGATTTTTTTAAAAGTTTATAATTCCTATTATGATAAACGAGTCAACAAAGCACGTCCGATTATGGAACTCATTCAGCGCTTTGAAGAAGATGGAACGGCTGACACCGGTTATCCGAACAAATTTACAAAAGATGATTGGTTAAGAATGCCACTTTCCGAAAAGGAAAGAGTTCTTTCTGATTTTCGTTTGGTCTATCAGGCAGAGATTCCTGTGAACTGGTGCGAGGCACTCGGAACGGTTCTCGCAAATGAAGAAGTAGAAGAATGGACTAACAAAGGTTATACGGTAGTTCGTAAACCAATGCGTCAATATATGATGCGAATCACTGCTTATGCAGAAAGACTTCTAGATGATTTGGAATTAGTTTCCTGGCCTCAGTCCACTTTGGAAATGCAAAGAAATTGGATTGGTAAAAGTGAAGGTCTCGAGATTGAATTCATTACTGAATCGGGTGAGCGGATAACGGTATACACCACTCGACCTGATACGATTTTCGGAGCTACGTATTTAGTTCTTGCACCGGAGCATCCGTTAGTAGATAAACTCACAACTCCTGAAAATAAAAAAGCAGTAGAAGATTACAAGCGATCTGCTTCTTTTAAAAGTGAAATGGATAGAACTGAGATGACAAAGGATAAGACAGGTGTTTTTATTGGCTCCTATGTTTTAAGTCCTGTCGGCGAAGAAACAAAAATTCCAGTTTGGATTTCCGATTATGTTTTGGCGACTTACGGAACAGGAGCAATCATGGCTGTTCCCGCTCACGATAGCCGAGACTTTGCCTTTGCAAAAAAATTCAATCTTCCAATTAAGCAAGTAATTGCAGGACCGCCGCCAGAAACAGAAAGTTTTGACTCCAAAGATTCAACTTGTATTAATTCTTTTACTGAGTTATTAAATATAAACGGTCTTTCTTATTTCGAAGCCTGTATCAAAGTATCCAACTGGATTGATGCAAGAAAATCTGGAAAGAAAAAAACACAATACAAACTCAGAGATTGGTTATTTGCCAGACAAAGATATTGGGGGGAACCAATTCCACTCGTTCATTACGAAGCGGGGTTTACAAAAGATATTCCCGAATCTGAGATTCCACTTACCTTACCGGATTTAAAAGAATTCGCTCCCTCCGGCACCGGCGAATCACCATTAGCCAATGCAAAAGAATGGTTAGAATACAAACACGAGCGTTTTGGGAAAGGAAGAAGGGAAACCAACACCATGCCGCAATGGGCGGGCTCTTGCTGGTATTACCTACGTTATATTGATCCGAAAAATGATAAATCGTTATGCGATAAAGAATTAGAAAAAAAATGGATGTCTGTTGATTTATATGTTGGTGGGGCTGAGCACGCCGTATTACATCTATTATACTCTCGATTCTGGCATAAGATTTTATTTGATTTGGATGTTGTATCTACTCCTGAGCCTTTTAAAAAACTTCTCCATCAGGGTTTAATTCTCGGTGAAGACAAAAAGAAAATGTCTAAATCTCTTGGAAATGTTGTCAATCCTGATGATGTTGTAAAAGAATTTGGTGCAGATAGTCTTCGTCTTTTTGAAATGTTCATGGGACCATTTGATATGGTTAAACCCTGGAGCACAAAAGGGGCAGAAGGAATTTTCCGTTTTCTCAATCGTGTATGGAGACTCTTTCACGGAAAAGACGGAGAAAATTTTCAAATTGATGACTCCGAGCCTGACTTGGAACAATTAAAAAGTCTGCACCGAACCATTAAAAAAGTAGAAGAGGGGATTGAGAATTTTACGTTTAACACTGCGATTGCGCAAATGATGATTTTTGTAAACGAAATGACTCCACTTACCACTCGACCAAGAAAAATTTTGGAGCCTTTTATTCTAGTCTTAGCGCCATTTGCTCCTCATATTGCCGAAGAGCTTTGGTCAAAACTTGGATATTCTTCCACACTTAGTTTTGAGCCCTATCCTGCGCATAATCCAGAGTATCTTGTAGAAGATACGATTACGATTGTTGTTCAGGTAAATGGCAAACTTCGAGGGGAATTCTCTGCTTCCAAAACCATCTCGGAATCCGAAGCAATTCTAGAAGCCAAGAAAATCGAAAAAGTAATTCCTTTCTTAGAAGGAAAAACAATCAAAAAAGAGATTTACGTAAAAGAAAAATTGGTGAATCTTGTAGTTGTGTAACTGTCACCTCGAACATCGTTGAAGCCCTTGAGATAAGGGCTTTTTACAGTCATTGAACACCTTTGTGGAAAAATTTATGACAAAGCAATAAATGGATGTGAGAAATCTATCTTGCTAAGACATAGTAACAAGCAATGTTTTATGGTGAGCCTGTCGAATAACCATATACTATCTTTTGTCATATAGACCTCTCACGGTGAGACTGTTCGAGGTGACCGTAATTGATTTTCAAAGGAGATTCTATGAAAATATTATTTATCAATACCTTATTTCTTTTTCTATTTCTGAACTGTAGCAAAAAGATGGAACCTGTTGTAAGCACAGAGTCGAGTGCTCCTGCTGCTCCTAAGGTGAATCAGCAATTAGCGGATAATGATGGTTTTGCGGATAAAAAGGAAATGGCGGATGAAGAATCGGGCGGCGAAAAAAATAGAAGAGATTCATCTAAAGGTGGAATGAAAGAAGACGACGGCATAATACAAAAGCCGCTAGATCCAATTTCAGAAGCTTCTAAGTCTAGACTATTAGAATATACCATTCAACTTAATTACAAAGTGGAAACAATTGAGAAAGCAAGGGAGACTGTATTAAACGTAGTAAAAAAAGAATCCTATATCGCAAGCTCTCAGACAAATGTTTCTAGTGGATATGAGAGTATGAGTTTACAAGTTCAAATTCCAGTTACTGCAATGTATGATACTCTATTACAATTGGATAAGATCGGTCAGCTTACTTACGAAGATATTCGCACGCAAGACTGGACAGAGCACAATGAATTACAAAAAAACAAACTAAGTAGAGAAGCTCTTCGTATGATAAGAAGATCCAAAGCGGCTAACAAGGGTTCTGCGGAAACTTGGAATTGGAAAGACCGCGAAGAAGCGCTCGAAAGAAGTGAAGACACCGCAGATGCTGCAAAATTAGAATCCTGGAAAATCAAAGACCATGTCGCCTGGGCAAAAGTAAATATTTCTATTTCAGGAAAAGAATTACCCACAAAAGTGCAAGTCCCAAATTACAAAGATGCATTCATTAGCGCGATCAATTTTCTATTAGAGTTAACCTATTATCTAGTGTGGATAGTGCCTATTGCATTTGTGATATTCTTACTCTTCAAAGGTTATAGATGGATTAGAAGATAATTGTCAGTGCCTCTGTGGCAAAAAGCACTGATTAGTTACAAATAATTTCTTATAATGAATAGAAGAAATTTGACTAGAAAACTTAGAAAAAAATACTGAGCAATTATGAATAAAGAAGTCACAGATCCGAAGAGCATTCACCAACTCATTGATTCTTTGTATAGAGTTACTCCTGTTTATATGGAAGTGGATGGGGAAGATATTCCCATCAAGGTAATCGACAGTAAACCCCAAGTTCTAACTGTTAGAACTCCAAAAGCAAATACACATACAAGAGAAAGAGTTCTTACGATGAGAAGTAAGGACAATATTTTTATTAGCACATTTTTGGAAATCGGTGTAGATGAGCTTGGGAATTCAATGCTTCAACCTCTGAAGATTTTAATCAAAGATATATTGGCTCAAGCCGAACCGAATGCTTATTCTGTTTCTAATATTATCAATCAGAATGATATTTTTAAATCATTAAATGATGATAGAATTAATCAACTGATTAAGAGAGCGCCAAAGGTAAATTTCATGTTTGATTTTTTTGAAGTGTATGTAAACGAGCGGATGAATAGTCGTATGCGCTTGATGAATTCGCATGAGAAACCAATCTTTATTCCAAATATTGCGCAGCCCGAACTAGTCCGACCCGAATTTGTTCCGTTTAATGATTATTATTCGCTCACAAAAACAAGTGATTTCTTAGATAAATACAAATCAGAAATTTGTGTTCCAATCAAATATAAAAATTTTATCATGATTGGTTATGTTCATGCAATGCATTCGACAAGGCTAGATTCTAATTCATTCAATACATTTAAACTAGTTGCTTCTTCCATCATAAAAGACGTTCATACATCAGGAGTATTCGAAGAATCAAGAGAGAGCTGCACAGTAATTGAAGCCAATCCTAGTTCCATTCGATTCCTTCATCCTCCTACAAGGCTTGCGAGCAGAATTTTTTCGATGGGAGGCACAATTATCTTTGATTTAATTTCCAAAACGGGACATAGGAAGTTTGTGCGTAGTGTAGTGAAGTCTATCAAACCCACCCAAAAAGACTATTCGATTGCCTGTGATTTAACAATCAATACACCGGAAGAAATTGCTTCTTTAACAGACTTTTTAGGCAAGCACTGATTCATAAAGATTGCCACAGAGTCACAGAGTCACAGAGAAATTTCTAGAGAGTCTTCTTTAAAGAATATTGTTTATAATTCAGTTAACCCTCCTGACTCGTGTCTCTGTGGCAAAATGACTGTTTCATAACGAAAATTTAGATTGTAATTTTATTTGCATTAGACTTAATACGATAATCAGATAGAAGGGGTCTTATGAAAATAGGTTTGATTGGATCGGGAAGTTTTGGGACGGCACTCGGAAGTCTACTCGCTGATAAAGGTTATGATGTTCTCATGTGGACACGCTCAAAAGAACAAGCGGATGGAATTAACCAACATCATAAAAATGCAAAACATCTTTCTGATTTAATTCTTCCGAATAATCTTCGCGCTAGCACAAGTCTCGAAGAAGTAGTTCGCGATAAAGAATTGATTCTTTCAGCACCACCATCTCATGTTCTTTCAGAAATTATCCACAAAATTAAAGACGATCTCTCACCTAATGTTCCAATCGTTTCCGCGACAAAAGGAATTGAAAATGGAACGCTTCGCATGGTTTCCGAAATTTTTGAAGCAGAACTTCCGGGGCGACTTCACAAAAATCTAAGCTATTTATCAGGACCCAGTTTTGCAAAAGAAATCATTGATCGAGTTCCCACAGTAGTCAGCATTGCTTCTAAGAATGAAGCCACTGCAAAGACAGTGCAGGAAATTTTTAGTTTTACTTATTTTAGAACTTATTGGACTCCCGATGTTGTCGGAGTGGAATTAGGTGGTTCATTGAAAAACGTAATTGCAATTGCCGCCGGGGTGGTGGATGGATTCGGACAGGGACAAAATACTCGTGCAGCAGTTATCACTCGTGGGTTAAATGAAATTACCCGCTTAGGTGTAAAGAAGGGTGCAGATCCTATGACTTTTCTTGGACCTTCTGGAATTGGGGATTTGGTTTTGACTTGTTGTGGTGATTTGTCGCGTAACCGCACAGTTGGAATTAAATTAGGTCAGGGAAAAACATTAGCCGAAATTCTTGCTGAGATGAATGAAGTCGCAGAAGGTGTAAAGACTACAAAGAGTGCGTATGATCTTTCTAAAAAATTAGGAGTTTCAATGCCGATTACAGAAGAAATTTATAAGATGCTTTATCAGGACAAATCTCCAAAGGACGTTTTACGAGATTTGATGGGAAGAGATTTAAAAAGGGAAGGAATTCACTAAAATGATTTATATTGTAACAGCTCTCGCACAGGAAGCAATTCCTTTGATTCAGCATTTTAAATTAAAAAAAGATCTTTCGCATTCTAAATTTGATATATACCAGAGCGATATGATTAAGCTAATTGTATCCGGCACCGGCAAATTAAAATCAGCCGTTGCAACTACGTATTTACTTTTAAAAGAGCCACCTAAAAAATCAGACAAGATCTTGAATTTTGGAATCTGTGGCTCCGGTTTAGAAAAACACAAAAGTGGACAGATATTTTTAATTAATAAAATTGAAGACTTGAATTCGGGTAAGACGTATTATCCGGAGATACTCTTTAGTCATTTACTTCCAGAGGAAGGGATATTTACCCATGAAAAGCCAGTTATAAAAACCAAATCAAATCCAACGCCCTCTACATCTGGGCTTGTAGATATGGAAGTTTCTGGGTTTTATGAATCAGCCAATACATTTGTTCAATCGCATAATATCATTATTCTCAAAGTTGTTTCTGATCATTTGAGTGGAGAAAAATTTACAGGTGCATTTATTCAAAGCATTGTAGAAAAAAATATTCCAAATATCATAACAGTCTTAAATCAATCACGCAAGCGTCAGGCGACAACTCCTGCTGATACTGAAGTATTGGATTCTGGAGAATATAGAATCTTTGAAGATTTGAGTGATGATTTGGGACTTAGCACAACCCAGAGATTTCAAGTTTTAGATTTGCTAAAAGGATATAAAGTGAGAGGCGAGGGAGATCTTCAGTTCTTAAAAGAATACTCCAAGTCAAAGAAAATCACATCCAAGCAAGATACAAAAAAAGCACTCGAAGAATTGCGCCAGAAGTTAGATACCAGTGAAGACTAATCCAGCTTAGCCGTTAAGTGTAACTATGAGCGAGATAGAAAAAAACGAAGAGTTATTTAGTGCAGAAGAAATAATTCTTCGATCAGCAATTTCCATAGCCGAAGATGAAAAGTTTCGTCAAAATCCTCTCTTAGAAGAATATAAATCTCTCGTTGAGAATTATCGTAAACTTTTAAATCAGGATAGAAAACTAATTAAAATCAGTGATGGACTTCAAAACAAAGTCAAGAAGGCAAAGAACGAAATTGAAAACCTAAATGAAATTTCGCGCCAAATCAGCATGTCGCTTGATTTTGATATAGTGTTTGGAAGTATCTTTGAATATTTAAAGAGTAGCTACGGGTTTGAAGGTTGTTGTCTAACACTCGTTAGCCCGGATAAAGCAAGATGCAAAAATGAAAAATTCATTTCTACTCATTTGTTTGATTCTATAGTCGAAGCTTATATTGGTGCAAGCTATTCACTCAAAACAAATTTGGGACCTATTGCAGAGTGTATCGTTAAAAATGAAATTGGAATCTATAACGAAAAAAATATATTTGAAGAGTCTGAGATAGCTCACGAAATAAAATCAGCATTTCTTATGCCAATTAGCATTGCAGGAGAAGTCATTGGTGCATTTAGTTTAATTCATCATTCTACTATTTCTCTGAAAGGAGAAGAAAAAGAATCTCTAAAAAAATTCGCAAATCATATTTCCGTTGTAATCAAAAACTCAAAGCTCTACGAAGATTCGGAGAAGGCTAGAATCAAACAACTAGAAGAGTTTAATTTGAATTTAACGATGATCAATAAATCTCTACAAAAATTTGTGCCAAAAGACTTCATACAATTTCTAAACAAAGAGCACATAACAGAAGTTGGACTAGGAGATTCAGTTCAGCAGGATATGTCCATTTTATTTTCGGATATACGGTCATTTACCACGATCTCCGAAACCATGTCGCCTAAAGACAATTTTGGTTTTTTAAATTCTTATTTAAAAGTAACAGGTCCTGTGATTCGAAAGAACAAAGGCTTCATTGATAAATACATTGGCGATGCGATCATGGCTTTGTTTCCTGACTCACCAATGAATGCAGTGGATGCAGCCATTGAAATGTTAGATGAAGTTCATAAATTAAACGTTAAGCGTCATGAGTGGGGACGAATTCCGATTCAAATAGGAATAGGAATTCATACGGGAGCTCCAATGCTTGGAATCATCGGGGAAGAAAAACGTTTTGAATTTACAGTAATTTCAGATGCAGTAAATCTTGCTTCGCGAATTGAGGGGCTAACAAAGGCTTACTCCGCTTCCATTTTGATTTCGGAAGATACACTCGTTTCGCTCAGCGATTCAACTAAATATTTGCACAGAATGGTAGACAAAGTAAAAGTGAAGGGTAAAAATAAACCTGTCATTATCTATGAGATTCTAAATGGAAATTCGGAGCGGATAATTGAATTAAAACTCTCCACAAAGAAACAATTTGAAGATGGTGTAAATTTATATCTAGAAGAAAAATTCGATGAAGCAAGTGCCATTTTTAAAGACATCCTAAAAAAAGACCCACGCGATACAGCAGTGTCCTTATATTTAGAAAGAGCAAAGTATTATACAATGCATGGCGTTCCAGTAAATTGGGAAGGTGCCTGGAAATTAGATAGTAAGTAATTTATTTTCTTTACAAATATGATTCTCTAATTGACGTTTACAACTATGAAACGTTTAAAAGAGCAACTCATAGAGACTTACAATCTACTCAATATCCTTTTGCATGATGAAGAAACCGAAAACAAAGTTACTACTGCTACAAAATTAATTGCTGACACTTTAAAAGAAAATCATCCATTTCTGATTTGTGGCAACGGGGGCTCAGCTTCTGATTCCATGCATATTGCGGGAGAATTGGTTGGACGATTTCTAAAAGAAAGAAAGGCACTCAATGTAATTTGTCTTTCTTCCAACCCTGCCGTAATTACTGCCTGGGCAAACGATTATTCCTATGAAGATATTTTTGCCAGACAAGTAGAAGCCTATGCAAAGACAGGAGGAGTTCTACTTGGAATATCGACAAGTGGAAATTCTAAGAACGTAGTTCGCGCTTTTGAAATGGCAAGGTCTATGAACGTTAAGACTATTGCATTAACAGGAAAAGGTGGGGGAAAACTTTCCGGTATTTCCGATATTTTAATTGAAGTGCCTTCGAATCATACACCTCGTATTCAAGAAATGCATATCATGTTGTATCATTATATATGTGAGAGAGTCGAGGAGATACTTAGCTAATCTTTCTTGGATAAGTAAAAAAATATTTGACTCCATAATTTGCATGAGAGCCTAATCAAAGCTAAAAGAAGATAAATCTGTTTTATGATCCAAGAAAAAATCCAATCTTCTCCCGATGTAAATGCAACTGTATTACAATGGTATGCTGTTTATACAAAGCCGCGCGGAGAAAAAAAACTCAGAGAAGCTTTAGACAAAAAAGCAATTCAAAGTTTTTTGCCATTGCTATCTGAAAAGAAAAAATGGTCGGATCGATACAAGGTTATTTCTTCTCCTCTCTTTGCTTCTTATATATTTGTAAAGATTGATTATCAGCAAGATTCCATTCGTATCTTACAAGAACCGAATTCTGTTCAGTTTGTGCATTACAGCGGTAAGCCGGCAACGATTGAAGATGAGACAATCGAGATGATTCGGCTTTTCTTAGAAGAGTATCCGGACAAAATCAAAATTGAGCAAGAAGCAAAACTGAGAAAGGGAAATATTTTAGAAATTAGACAGGGACCTTTTGCAGGAAGAAAGGTAACAGTAGAAAAAGTAAAAAATGATTACTATGTAGTAGTTCGTCTTCCCATGCTCAACCGAACAGTTTTAATGGAAGTAAAGAAAGAAGACTTAGCTTTATGATTCAATTCATATGAAAAAATCTAAAATATTTATTTCTACTTTTCCTTTTGGGGTTAACGATTCTACACCATTGGATTTATTAGCCAAAACGGGTTGGGAGATAACTAAGAATAACCTCGGCAGAAAAATGAAGCCAGAAGAAGTCGCAGAGTATGCAGTGGATGTAGATGGAATCATTGCAGGAACTGAGGATTTAACACCGCTTATCCACAAGAATCAAAAACTAAAAATGATAGCTAGAGTCGGAATAGGACTTGATTCAGTTCCATTAAAGCTATGCAAAGAAAAAGGAATTACGATTACCTATACTCCAGATGCAGTTACAATGGCAGTAGTAGAATTAACCATTGGACTCATGATTGATGTCACGCGTAAAGTCAATCAAGCAGATAGAGAAATTCGAAGAGGTGTCTGGTCCCGTTTTTCCGGTAAGAGACTAGGAGAGTCTGTAATTGGAATCATTGGAGCGGGAAGAGTGGGGTTAAATGTGATTCGCCTCTTGTCGGAGTTTAAACCAAAACTCATTTTAATCAATGATTTAAAGGATAAATCAGTAGAGTTGAAACGAATTTTGCAAGATAAAGGCATCGACTATCAGTTCGTTGAGAAAGAAGAGATTTATCAAAAGTCTGATATAGTATCTCTTCATTTGCCATTAACCCCAAAGACTCGAAACCTAATTACCGAAAAGGAATTAAAACTGTTTCGAAAAAATTCCTTTTTAATTAACACTGCGAGAGGAGAGCTTGTGAATGAGGATAATCTTTATTCTGCTCTTAAGAATTCACAAATAGCAGGGGCGGCGATGGATGTATTTGAAATTGAGCCGTATAAGGGAAAGTTAATTGAACTAGAAAACATTTTATTAACAGAGCATATGGGTTCTTGTTCTTATGATTGTAGATTAGCTATGGAAGCAGGAGCAGCAGCGGATTTAATTCGATTTTTTTCCAATGAACCATTACTAAATGAAGTGCCAGAAGAAGAATACAAATACCAGGAATAATAGAATTACAAGCCCCCCCCTAGAAAGGAAAATAATTTAGTGGATTGAAAGAATCTTGAGTTAACAATTAAAGAAACTGACATTGAGTGAGCAGGTGTGATCGGACTTGCTTGTGCTAGAGAACTTGCTTCTTACAAAAAAGAATTTTATATCTTAGAAAAAGAAAATCAATTTGGAACTGGAATTAGTTCTAGAAACAGCGAAGTAATCCATTCTGGAATTTATTACAATCCAGACAGTCTGAAAACAAAACTCTGCATAGAAGGTAGAAAATTACTATATCGCTATTGCGAAGAAAAAAAAGTTTCTTACAAAAAAACAGGCAAATTGATAGTAGCCACAGACGAAAGTGAAATACCAACACTTAAAACTCTTTTTGAAAATGGAAAGCAAAATGGAGTAGACGGACTTTATTTTTGGGAAGAATCCCAAATTAAAAAAGCAGAACCGGACATACAAGCAGTAGCCGCTATTTATTGCAGGGAAACAGGAATTGTTGAAACTAAGGAGTTAATGACGGCTTACCTCGCAGACGCAGAAAATGCGAGTGGAACTTTAGTTTTAAATAAACATCCTGTGAAAATCAAACGCAATCAAAACAATTGGGAAATCTTACTTTCCGATGGAACAGAATTTACAACGGAAAAAATAATCAATGCCTGTGGATTGGGGGCAAGAAAATTTATTCAATGTATAGAAGATTTTCCAAAAGATAAAATTCCAGATTTGAAAATGGCGAAGGGGCATTATTTTTCACTAACCAAAACTGCAAAAAAGTTTTCTCATTTAATCTATCCACTTCCGCAAATAGGTGGTCTAGGAGTTCATTTGACATTAGACCTAGCGGGTGGAGTTCGATTTGGACCTGATGTGCATTGGGTTGAAAAAGAAAATTATGAAGTTCCTGAATCTTTGCGCTCTGTGTTTTTTGAATCGGTTAAGCGTTATTTGCCCTGGATAGAGCCTGAAAATTTACAACCCGGATATGCGGGCATTCGACCCAAATTGCATGGACCAAAGGAAAAATTTGCAGACTTCAAAATTCAAACAGAAGCCGATCATGGGATGAAAGGTTTGGTCAATTTACTCGGAATTGAATCTCCCGGAATCACAGCGTCCCTTGCGATTGCAAAATTGGTCGTGGAAAATGGATTTAATTAAAAAGAGAAATTGGAATTGTAGAAGAAGAGAGGAAGTCGACTTTCCTCTCTTTTTTTAAAGAAACATCAAACAGGTGTGGTTGTATTGTTTGCTGATTCTTTTTTTTGCCTTTTGTAGTCTTTGCGAAAACTATCGAGTAGCTTCAAGACACCGGTGTCTTTGTAAAACTGTCCGGAAATAATCTTCAAAGCAGACTGAAACTTTACGTAAACCTCACGCTGAACAGAAGTCAGAGCATCTTTTTTTACTTTATACTCTGCTTCTAACTTCATAAAATTGGCTTCCATCGTCACCAACTCCTGAGTCTTTACTTCCAATTCCGTTGGGCTAAAGCCTTCCGAAACTGTCCACTTTTTCTCTTTTGCTAGTTCAATGAACTTAAGCAACTTATCGCTGAACCCTTTTGGGGGTGCAACAAATCTTTTAGTACTCATAGGTACCTCCGTAATATTTTCTCTCTTATGCGTCAGAGAGAAAATGAAATAAGGCTATGATAAATTGTTCTTTCAATTAAAAGCTCCTTGGCAATAAACTAGGTAAAGGCATTAAACTTGATTGCCCGTCTTATGTCTTGTATCTTATTTGACGTATGAGTAGTAAAAAAATATTACGTAGTTATTAAAAAATTTTTTTTAATTTTTTTTCTGAAATTTAGATTTTTGAGAAAAAATTTAGATATAAAAGTAATTGAAATACTCCCAGAACTAAATAATCTTAGACGAATCAAAAATTTTCGAAATAGGAGGAAGATTTTAGATTATAATCCATTTGAAAGCAGAAAAATGGAAAAAGAAAGAGCAGTGGAGTAAAATTTAACTCAAAAATTGTTCTTATAGCTCAAAAATTGATTTTTTAGGTTTTAAATTGAAATACTAAGATTTGCAAGCAGTGTTAGATTATATCTTTTCCCATTCATAATTTGTGATATTTTTATTATCTTTTGAAAACTCGACCCCTACTAAATAAATGGAAAGAGGGTTATCACTGTTTAGAAAGCCGCTCGATTTAAGGTATTTTTCGTAGTATCTGCGCTCTTTGATTTGTGCTAGGGCAGATCCTGCTTCCGAAATTTCGATTACTTTGAATTCAAAAACATAAACATTGTTTTCTAAAAAAACTGTTAAATCCACTTGACCATGATTGGTTACATCCTCAGCTCTTACATCTAATCCCAAAGCTGTGAAGTAGCAATAAAAAATGGATGCATAGTATCCTTCATAATTTGCCAGTTGGTTTTTACGATACCAGTCGTGAGGGATCGAAGCAAAGAAAGAATGAAAGACATCCTTCATTTTTGATAATTCTGATTTTTGTAAAATTTGAAATAATTCTGATTTTACGTTTACTATTTTCTTGTTTTCCGTAAGAAATTTCAGTATGACTTCTGTAAGGCTTGCCTTGACTTCAAGGTTTGGATATTTCAAAAGGTAATGGATTTGACTGCCAACCTTGAACTTTTCTGCAATCGTTAAGTATCCTGTCTGAAAAAGTAGGGCTTCCAATTCAATATTATCAACGTCAAATGCACCTAGGCTTTCTTCGGAAATTTTCACGTTTTCGATTTCTACAGAGTTATATTTATATTCCCGAATCAGATGAATTAAAAAGGAAGAATTTCCAGTTTCAAACCAATAGTTGTGATATTCTTTTCTATCTAAAAATAAAAGTATATCAAAAGGATTATATACTTTATCTCCTAAAAAATTATATCCGTTGTACCAAAGTCTTAATTCATCGCGATTTACGTTGAATAACCTCTCATTGAAAATGGACAGCTCTTCTTCTGTGTAGCCGCAAATCGTAGCATATCGCTCGTCCAAAGTTATATCTTGTAGATTATTTAATCCACTAAACAGATTTACTTTTGAAAACTTAGATACACCGGTGATGAAAACAAACTTGTTAAAGGCATCTGCTCCCTTAATCGCGGAATAAAGATTGCGAAGTCCATCTCTCATTTCCCTTGCAATTTCTTTTTCAGTAATATTATCCAAAATAGGCTTATCATATTCATCGATTAGGATTACCACTTTCTCTGAATACTTCTTCTGCAAATTTCGAATCAACTCTTCTAAGTTTCCAGAAATGCTTTGTGTTTTAAACGGATCGAGTTCGTAAGTTTCCAGATGAAAAAATAAAATATCTGAAATCTTTTTTTCTAGTTCTTCTTTGCTTTTTAAAACTCCGCTACCAAAATCGATTCGAACCACAGGATGCTTCTTAGACCAGTCCCAATTCTTTTCTAGATAGAGTCCTTCGAAGAGTGTTTTATTTCCTAAAAATGCTTCCCGTAAAGTATCCAAAAAAAGACTTTTTCCGAATCGTCGAGGACGAGATAAAAAAAAGTATGTTCCAGAATTCACTAACTCGAAGAGGTTTCTTGTTTTGTCAATGTAGCAATAATCCTCTGTTCGAATTTTGGAAAATGTCTGAATTCCAATGGGAAGCTTTTTCATATTGTGAGCATTGTATAGAGAATGGAATTGTCAAGGACAAAGAAACCTAGATGCTATCAACGAAAGGGAGGAGAGGCAAGAGTCTTGAAAAAAACTTGCCAAATAGGATTGTCCATTTTTTACTGTTCAGTAATTGAACATATCCTTAAAAAAGATATGTGACTCACGCGGCGAAGCTATGTAAATGGCCAAATTTTGAAGGTTTTTCACAAGCTTGCACCGAGTTCGATCCAAATCTTTCCCATAAATCCATGTTATCCGATGATATAAGACATAAAATATTCAAGGCATTAGAAGAAAACCCAGAAGTTAGCCAAAGAGAGCTGGCAAGTTTACTTGGGGTGAGCCTTGGAAAGACAAATTTCTGTTTGCAGGCATTGATGGAAAAGGGTTGGATTAAAGTCCAGAATTTTAAGAACAACAAGAATAAATTAGCCTATACGTATCTTCTTACTCCATCCGGAATAGAGGAAAAGGCAAAATTAACCGTCCAATATTTACGTATTAAGATGCAAGAATACGAGGTTTTGAGGCGGGAAATTCATGAGCTTTCCAAAGAAGTAGAAGATTCAGCATTAATAATCAATTAAATAGTCTAGCGGAGGTAACCATTTATACAATGCAAAAAGATTCAAAAATATATATAGCCGGTCACAAGGGATTAGTTGGTTCTGCGATTGAAAGAGTTCTTCGCAAAGAAGGATTTACAAATATCGTTGGAAAAACTAGACAGGAACTCAATTTAACTAATCAACCCGATGTAGATGCCTTTTTTGAAAAAGAAAGACCTGAGTATGTGTTCCTGGCAGCGGCGAAAGTAGGTGGGATTCATGCGAATAATACCTTTCCAGCAGAATTCATTTTCTCCAATATTCAAATTCAAAACAATGTGATAGATGCCTGCTATCGTTATAAAACAAAAAAATTAGTCTTTCTTGGATCTTCTTGTATCTATCCAAAGTTTGCAAAGCAACCAATGGATGAAGGTCAACTGCTAGATGGAAAATTAGAGCCGACTAACGAGCCTTATGCGGTGGCAAAAATTGCAGGAATCATCATGTGTCAAAGTTACAATAGACAATATGGAACAAATTTCATTTCTGTCATGCCTACTAATCTTTATGGACCGGGTGACAACTATCATCCGCAAAATTCTCATGTATTGCCCGCGCTCATTCGACGCTTCCATGAAGCTAAAGTAAACAATGCTCCTGAAGTAGTAGTTTGGGGAACAGGAAAGCCGCTACGTGAAGTTTTATTTTCAGATGATATGGCGAGAGCTTGTGTGTTCTTAATGAATAGCTACGATGTATCGGGAGATGCAAGAGGCGGAGAGCATGTAAATGTTGGCTCTGGAATTGAAGTCAGCATCAAAGAATTGGCGGAAACAATCAAAGACGTTGTGGCTTATCCCGGTAAGCTTACATTTGATTTAACAAAGCCAGACGGAACTTCTCGAAAGCTTTTGGATGTTTCTAAACTCCATAGAATGGGTTGGAAGCACCAAGTGGAGCTAAGAGAAGGTATCCGCATTGCGTATGATGATTTTCTAAAGACGGGTGGAGCAGAGAGATAGTTTGAATAAGTTTTTTAATTTCTTATTTGATATCTACAAGTTTAGAGAAATTCTCTGGGACTTAATCAAAAGAGATGTTAAGAACCGTTATCTTGGTTCTTATTTAGGATTTTTTTGGGCGTTCATTCAGCCTTTGATTAATTTAGCCTTGCTCTGGTTTGTGTTTACTTATGGATTAAAAGCACGACCGGAGTCAGAAGTTCCTTTTGTGATTTGGTTAATGACAGGACTTCTTCCCTGGAATTTTATCAGCGAAAGTATTTTGGGCTCTACTAATTCAATTTTAGAAAATAGCTTTTTAGTGAAGAAAGTTGTATTTAGAGTGAGCTTGCTTCCTATCGTGAAGGTAATGTCGGCTAGCCTCGTGCATCTCTTTTTCATTTTTGTATTGCTACTCGCTTTGATTTTGAATGGATTGCCCATTACAATTCACTCTTTGCAAATTCCTTATTATTTTGGACTGACGATTTTTTTTGTTCTGGGTCTTTCCTGGATTACTTCTTCTGTAATCATTTTCTTTCGGGACTTAGGGCAAATCATTGCTATAGGAATTCAATTTGCCTTTTGGCTGACTCCTATTTTTTGGTCTTATAAAGCAATACCGGAAAAATATTTATATCTACTAAGTCTGAATCCTTTCTTTTATATCACCGAAGGATATAGAGACGCACTGATCAATCATGTTTGGTTTTGGAATAAGTCTCTTTCTAGTTTCTTTTTTCTTGCCCTCACTGCGTCTCTATTAGTCATCGGAAATATTCTATTTAGAAAACTAAGACCGCACTTCGCGGATGTATTATAATGACAAATCATAGTATAGATTATCAAAATATTTCTTCTGAGAGTGCAGAAGAATTAAATCATCATAGCTTAAATTTTTCCAACGTAAGCATAAAAGTGGAAAGTTTAAGTAAAATCTATAAACTCTATAATACGCCCATGGATCGTTTAAAAGAAACGATGCATCCTTTTCGAAAGAAATATCATAAAGATTTTTTTGCTTTGAAAGATATAAGTTTCGAAGTGAAAAAAGGAGAAACCTTTGGAATCATCGGCAAAAACGGCTCCGGAAAATCAACACTTCTAAAAATCATCACAGGAGTTCTTTCTCCTAGCTCTGGCAATGTTACGGTAAACGGAAGAGTATCCTCTCTTTTAGAATTAGGTGCTGGTTTTAATCCCGAACTCAATGGAATCGAAAATATTTATTTCTATGGAACTATCAATGGATTTTCGAAAGAAGAAATGGATTCTAGATTGGATTCCATTCTTGCCTTTGCGGATATTGGCGAGTTTGTGTTCCAACCAGTAAAATCCTATTCGAGTGGAATGTATGTTCGTCTAGCCTTTGCCGTTGCCATTCAAGTCGATCCCGAAATTCTAATCATAGACGAAGCACTTTCTGTCGGTGATATTTTTTTTCAACAGAAGTGTGCTAGGCGCATGAGTGATTTAAAAGAAAAAGGTGTTACTATTATTTTTGTTTCTCATGATATGGGCTCTGTTTTAAACCTCTGCAATCAAGTTGTTTATTTAAAAAATGGAGTCGTTTTTGGAGTGGGGGAATCTAGTAAAATGATTGCTGAATATTACAAAGAAGCTTCCGAGGAAGAAATTACTAAAAGCACCCCAGCAAAGAAAGAAGAAGTTCCGATTTCAGAATCTATTTCCAATGATCGTATTCAAAAATGCCAGGAAAAATCTTTACTTAAAAACTTAGAAGAGAATGAATTTTTAAAAGTCTTGGCTATCAATATCACAGATATAAGTGAGACTCCTAGTTTAAATTTTAAAATTGGGGAAAAAGGGATCTTTATTCTTATATTTCAATCCAAAGTAGAACTAGCTAATTTGTTTAGCACCTTTATATTAAGGAATCGATTTGATCAGATTATTTTTTCCGGTGGGACATATACGAAAAGACTGAACGGTCAAAATTGCGAAATCGGAAAGGCATATCAATTTAAAATGGAAGTGGAACTTAGCATTGAAGCTGGTTTGTATACATTGGAAATTCAAATCGGACAACCAAATGCTGCACAATTAAATAGAGGCATAGGTGTTTTTTCTTCTTCAAGGTTAGGTCCTATAACAGTCCAATGGGATTATGAAAGTGAAATTGCTCCATTTTATGGTATGCTTGGATTGAACTATGAAGTTTGAATATGTAATAAGAGAAAGGAATTTACAGGAAGTTTATTTTGGGAAGGTTTATGAATATACTTGGTTTATCTTTTGATTATCATGATAGCGCGGCAGCACTTATAATTGATGGAGAAGTAATTGCGGCTTCTTCTGAGGAGAGATTTTCAAGAAAGAAAAATGACGCCTCTTTTCCTATGCAAGCAATTCAGTTTTGTTTAACAAAGTCTAATTTAACCATAGAGGATATTGATTTTGTTGTTTTTTACGAGGATACTCTTTTAAAGTTTGATCGAATTTTTAAGACATCTTTTTTTAATTCACAAAAAAGAAGAGAATACTTCTGGCCTGTTTTAAAGGATTGGATTGTAAAAAATAAATTTTTTACAATGGAAAAAATCAGTAGTTTTCTTTCGATTCCATCTAGTAAAATTAAATTCGTAAAACATCATGAAGCCCATGCAGGCTCTGCTTATTTTTGCTCTCCTTATAAGGAAGCGGCAATTGTCACTCTCGATGGAGTTGGTGAGTATCAGACTATGACAATTTCGAAAGGAGAAGGAAGTCAAGTGAAGCTTCTCTCTCAATGTAATCTTCCTCATTCTATTGGCTTGTTTTATAGTGCAATCACTGCCTACTTGGGATTTACTGTAAATGAAGATGAATATAAAGTGATGGGTATGGCAGGGGTATGGCAAACCCATTTTTATGATCAAATTAAAAACTTATTTGAATTGAAAGAAGATGGGACTTTTAAGATTGATCAATCCTATTTTGAATTTTCAAATCCGGTATCTTTGCCTTTTAATAAAAAATTTGAAGATTTGTTAGGAGCTAGAAGAGATTCCTCGAAAGAATTTTTTCTAGCGAAAGGAAAAGAATATTCAAATGAACATAGAGTCAACAATGAACGATTTGCAAATATTGCTGCAAGTGCTCAGAAAATAACTGAGGAAGTGATTGAGCACGTTGTTGTTTCGGCATTAAGAATGGCGGATTCAAAAAATGTATGTTTATCGGGTGGCGTTGCCTTGAACTCATTAGCAAATGGAATTATCAAGAGAAAGTATGACATTGATATGTATGTGCAACCAGCGAGTGGAGATGCCGGCAGTTCCATTGGAGCTGCACTTTATTACTATAATACAAAGCTGAAATCTCCAAAACGGGTTCGTTTTTAAATCCATTTCAGGGACCCGAGTATTCAAATGAAGAAATTCAGAAAAGTATTGAGAAAGCATTTATCAAAAAATATACTTATTATGAAAATGAAGACGATTTTTTCCATATCATTGCTGATATCTTAAATCAAGGAAAAGTTTTAGGTTGGATAAATGGTCGTTCCGAATTTGGTCCTAGATCTTTAGGTGCTCGTAGCATA
Organism: Leptospiraceae bacterium; assembly: GCA_016708435.1. Taxonomy (NCBI): domain Bacteria; kingdom Pseudomonadati; phylum Spirochaetota; class Leptospiria; order Leptospirales; family Leptospiraceae; species Leptospiraceae bacterium. The sequence continues at coordinate 76,835 of JADJFV010000013.1, forward strand.
TTAGCCAATCCTTTGAATCCAGATATGCAATACATAGTCAACAAAAGTATAAAATTTAGAGAAGCGTTTCGACCATTTGCACCGGCAGTCATTGAAGAGGCTGCGAGCAAATTTTTTGAACTTCCTAGAATTTCAAATGAAACAGACCCTGAATATTATATGCTAGCCATTTGCAAAGTAAGAGAAGAATACAAATCTATTCTTCCATCGATTACACATGTGGATGGAACTGCAAGAGTGCAATTGGTAAGTAAAAAAACAAATCCAAGGTTTCATAAATTGCTTTCCGTTTTTGGAACAAAATCAGGATCCCCAGTTTTACTAAACACTAGTTTTAACTTAAAAGGGGAGCCCATTGTAGAAACTCCTTTAAATGCGATTAAAACTTTTGAATGGAGTAATATGGATTACCTTGCTATTCAGAATTATTTAGTAGAAAAATCTTATTTTAAAAAAAACCATGGAAAAAAAAATGCAATTAGAAAGACATACGGTAAAAAATGTTGCAATGGTGCTTTGCAGTGCAGAGTGGGATAGTCTCCATATTGAAAGAGTCATTAAGAATTTTAAGTATAAATTTCCTAGTATCGAAAGCGTAGTATTGTGTTCGGATGCAAAGATAAAAAATGCCTGTCCTAAAATTTCCTTAGAATTAATCGAAAACATAAAGTTTTGGGAATACAAAGTTGTATTGCTGATTCTTGGCTCCAATCAGGAAAGAATTGCTCAAGATAAAATTGACTATAATTTAACAAGAGTGTACGAAGCAGATTCTTTTGGTATGATTCGGTATACAAAACAAATTCTAGATGAGATTGAATACCCTCATCATAAAACTCATTTTTTCAATGAAGTCGCAAATAATCTAGGAAATGAGAGGCTTTGCTATTTCCCTTATAATTATATTTCGCAGTACGTTGGTCTTGGTCCTATCAATGAATTTGGACATAGGATTGATTGTGATTTAGAGACTTTACAAACGCGTGATGAATCGACCAAGCTAATTATAGTAATGGGCGGTTCTGCAGGATGGAGTACCTATTGCAATTTTGATGAAATGTTTTCTCAAAGACTAGAAGTTAAATTAAATTCGCAAGGAAATACTAAAAAAAATTACAAGGTTTTAAATTTTTCACAGCCTTCTGCTGTAACTTTGAATAATATTTTTGATTATATTCTGTTTGTTCAGAAATTAAAACCTGATCTTATAATCTTACATGCTGGATGCAATGATTTCGCCTTCGGTCAGAAGAGTGACAGTTATTTATTGGGCAAATACCAGTTAGCCTACCAATTTCAATTTGAAAGTTGGGCTAAGATTTTAGAAAAGAATTCTAACGAAAAGGAAATTGATGCATCGTTTTTTTATCCGCAGGCAGAGAACTATCCACGAACAATTTTTAAAGCTTTTGTGGATAGACTCAATCAATTTGAGTTAATTGCATCAGCCACAAATTCAAATTTTTTATTTGGACTCCAGCCTATGTCGTTTAGTAAAAAAAGGTTATCAAATTTGGAAAAGAAATATATTGTTAAAAATGGTGAAAATTTCTTTAAACCAATTTTGAATAATATGAAGTTCTTGTATGATGAATTTACAGTCAAGATTCTAAATATGATAAATCTTGAATTTATTGATTTTCATAATGAATTTGGAAAATTTGATGAAGATATGACTATGTTTGTTGACCAAGTTCATACCTTGCCAGTAACCGATGAAATTATAGCAGATATTTATTTTCAGGAATTAATAAAAAGAGGATTGGTATGATGAATAAATCAAAACCGATATTTTTACCGACAATGCGTATGAAAATTAAATTACTCGTAAATTTCATTAGATCCGGACGAATAATGCAGGCACTAATTGTTCTTTATTTTTTAATTAAGAATAATAATTCTCCTTCAGAGGAAAAAAATCTTCAGATTAATCCTTTTATTTACATGATGCAATAAATTTCCTAATAAAAATTAGAGTAAAACGTTCGTTCTTAAAAAAATATAGTAATAGATCATACAAATTCTTAGAAAAAAAATGAAAGGATAAGGAAATGGGAGCTGTAAATTTTTCGCTAGATATTAATTTAGTTAAAGAAGTAAAAAAGAAGTTTTTGTTAGATGTCTTTGTTGAGACGGGAACTTTTAAAGGTGACACGATTGAAAATGTGAAGGATATTTTTAAAAATATCTATTCAGTGGAAATTTCGAATGAATACTTTAAGTCAGCATCAGAAAAGTTTAAAGCATTTGAGCATATTAAGATTGTTGAGTCTAACTCTCCTAGTTTTATAAAATCATTAAAAAATGAATTTATAAACAAATCAGTATTGTTCTGGCTAGATGCTCATTGGTGCGTTGCAGATCATACTGGTGGAGAAGAATCTCAGTGTCCGCTGATTGAAGAATTGGAAGCAATCGGACAATTAAATGAGGAAAGTTTAATTATCATCGACGATGCTCGTCTTTTTTTGACTGTTCCGCCTTACCCGCATGAAGTATCCCATTGGCCAAGTTTAAATCAGATCGTAAACACTCTAAGAAATCTGAGTTCAAAGCATGAAATAATGGTATTGAATGATAATATATTATTTTTTCCCGAGACAGCTAAAGCGTTAATCTATGAGTATGCACATCGTCATTCGATTGATTGGTTAAACGCTCTTGATAAAGCAAGAGACTATGATATATTGTTGAATCAACTGAAAGAGAAAAATTCTTTAATCGATAAGCAAGCCCTTGCACAAAAAGAAAAAGATGCTCTTATCGAAAAACAAGATGCGGCACAAAAAGAAAAAGACGCTTTGCTTATTGCGCAAGATGCGGCACAAAAAGAAAAAGATGCACTGATTCACAAGCATCATAAATTTGCTCATGAATTAATGGATGAGCTAAAGAAACGAAATATCCAATTTACAACCCAATGGCCTAGCGAGTAAATAAATGCAGTTAAGTATTGTTATCCCCACCTATAACCAAGGGCAGTTCATTGCTGATTGTATCGAGTCGATAGTCAATCAGTCGTTTAAAGATTTGGAAGTAATCATTCAAGACTCTATGTCTTCGGATGAGACGGAACGAATTTGCAAAGAATATGCAAAGCGAGATTCTCGGATTCAGTATTTTCGAGAAAAAGATTCAGGGCAATCGGATGCAATCAATCGAGGACTCAAACGATCTACAGGCAAATACTGGACTTGGATTTGTTCGGATGATAGATTTAGCAATTTGACTTGTCTCGAAAAATTAGTTCAGGCAATTGAAACCAAAAATCCAAAGGAGTATGTTGGTGTATTTGGAAAAGCGGCGTTTATCAGTGAAGCGGGAGATTTTGTAGGAAACTATCAATCGCTCAGCAAAGATTTGGTTGTAAAAGATTTTCAATTGACCTGGCCTCTTTCTCAGCCTTCGTCTATTTTAGTTTGCGAGAGAGTAAAAGAAGTGGGTGGGGTAGTAGAGTCTCTACACTTAGGAATGGATTTGGATTTATTCTTAAAAATGCTCACAGGAAATTATAAGTTTTTATTTGTAGACCATCTAGTAGCCGATGTTCGGATGCAAGATAATTCTAAAAGTATCAAGTATAGAAAGGCAACTGCGCTGAATGCTTTGTCTTTAGTCATTGCGTATTTTGGCTCGATTGGAGATTTGAAGAATTCAGATTATTTTAAAGAGCTGACTTATACTTCTGACAAAGCAGAGGTTCGAAAGTATCTATCCGATTATAAATTCAGATATAAGATTAAATTTTGGATCGTTCCTTATTTTGAAAAATGGGTAAGTATCAAGACGAATCTAATTAGCAAAGGTAAACTTTTAAAACAAAGAATTGTAAATAAGGTCGCTAGTATTCTCGTGAGGTTTCCTAAAGTATATAACCGAGTCCGTAGGATTTACAAAGGATTAATCTGAATTTCACAGTCTTACTAGACATTAAAAATCATCGACTCATATCTATAGAACAGCAATTTAGTAAATAATAAGGAGAATTACATTGTATAATTTTGCGCTAATCGGTGCCGGTGGATATATCGCACCTAGACATTTTAAGGCTATTAAAGAAACTGGAAATCATCTTGTGGCAGCATTTGATAAAAATGATTCTGTTGGAATCATTGACAGTCACTACCCGGAAGCAGAATATTTTATAGAATTTGAAAGATTCGAGGCGTATCTCGAAAACCTCAAACGAAAAAAAAGCAAAGATGCAGTGGATTATATTAGCATCGCATCTCCTAATTATCTGCATGATTCTCATATGAGAACTGCTCTTCGTTTAGGCGCTCATGCGATTTGTGAAAAACCACTTGTTCTTCATGCAACAGACATAGATGCACTTCACGAAGTAGAAAAAGAAACAGGAAAAAAAATCAGCACAATATTGCAACTTCGTCATCACCCCATTATCATTGCGCTAAAAGAAAAAGTTAGCAAAGCTCCAAAAGATAAAATCTATGATATTGATTTAACCTATATTACATCTCGCGGCAAATGGTATTTTGTTTCTTGGAAAGGGGATATTTTAAAATCGGGTGGACTCGCAAGTAATATTGGAATTCATTTCTTTGATATGCTAAGCTGGATTTTTGGAAATGTAAAACTAAACCAAGTTCACCACAACGAAGCTTCAAAATGTGCTGGCTATATGGAATTTGAAAGAGCTAGAGTGCGTTGGTTTTTATCTGTGGATTACAACGATAACCCGGAAGAAGTAAAGAAAAAGGGACAAAGAACTTTTCGATCTATTACGATTGACAATGAAGAATTGGAATTTTCAGAAGGATTTACTGATTTACACACTGTTAGCTACAAAGAAATTCTAGCCGGTAGAGGATATGGAGTATTAGACGCAAGAGAATCTATCGTGATTGCAGAAGCAATTCGATATGCTCCGATTGTAAAATCTAGCGACGCACATCCATTTATAAAGGGAGCCTAGAATGGCAGAATACTTTATTCATCCAAGTAGCTTCAAAGATGACTCTGCCATCATCGGAGACAATACTAAGATTTGGCATTTTTCCCATATTCTAAAGAATACTGCAATCGGACAGAATTGTTCCTTTGGACAAAACTGTGTAGTAGGACCGAATGTAAAGATTGGAAATGGGGTCAAAGTGCAAAACAATATTTCCATTTATGAAGGAGTCGAGTGTGAGGATGATGTATTTCTCGGACCTTCGATGGTTTTTACGAATGTAATTAATCCTAGAAGTTTCATTGTTCGTAAAACTGAATTTAAAAAAACTCTTATCAAAAAAGGATCAAGCATCGGAGCAAATGCAACGGTTGTCTGTGGAGTTACGATTGGAGAATATGCTTTGATAGGAGCGGGATCAGTTGTAACAAAAGACGTTCCTCCTTTTGCATTGTTTTATGGAAATCCGGGTAAGCTACATGGATGGGTAAGTAAAGCAGGAAACAAACTCTCTTTTAAAAATAACGAAGCCACAGATGATTTTGATGGAAGTAAATACAAATTAGAAAATGGTTCGTGTATAATATTATAAACTATGAAAATAAATTTTAACGATTTAAAAACACAATACAATCTATTCAAGAAAGACTTTGACGATTCTATTTCGAAAGTTTTAGAAAATCAAAACTTCATCATGGGATCAGAAGTCCTGGAATTAGAAAAAACTCTAAGCCAATTTACAGGATCTCCTCATTCGATTACCTGTGCGAATGGAACTGATGCACTTCAAATCGCTCTCATGGCAATTGATTTGCAACCTGGCGATGAAGTAATTACGACTCCATTTTCTTTTATTTCTACAGTCGAAGTCATTGCTCTCCTAGGAGGCAAACCGGTATTTTGCGAAATAGACGAAGCAAGTTATAATCTAGATGCAACCAAACTCGAAAAACTAATCACTCCCAAAACGAAAGCAATCATACCCGTTAGCCTCTTCGGACAAATTTCAGATATGGATATGATTAACAGCATTGCGGCAAAGCACAATTTAACCGTGATTGAAGATGCTGCTCAAAGTTTTGGTGCGATCTACAAAGGAAAAAGAAGTTGCAATGTTTCTAAGATTGCTTGCACTAGTTTCTTTCCATCTAAACCACTCGGTTGTTATGGAGATGGTGGAGCGATGTTTACCACAGATGAGGCACTTGCACAAAAGATAAAATCCATTCGTTCTCATGGACAAGAAAAAAAATACTACTACCAATACGTTGGATTAAATAGCCGACTCGATACTCTACAAGCCGCAATTCTAAATGTAAAAATGAAAGCATTTCCAGAGGAATGCAATCTAAGAGATGCGGCAGGTGCTAGGTATACAGAGCTTTTAAAGAATAAATCTTATTTAAAAACTCCTATCATCAGCGAAGGAAATAAATCTGTTTATGCTCAGTATTGCCTGCGTGCTACGAATCGAGATGAGATCATGAAGTCTCTTGCCGCAAAAGAAATTCCGACTATGATCTATTATCCGCACCCGCTTCATTTACAAAAAGCATTTTCCTATCTAGGATACAAAGAAGGAGACTTTCCGATTACAGAAATGATTTCAAAAGAAATATTTAGTATTCCAATGAGTCCGTATATAAAAGAAGAAGAGCAGGTCTTTATTTGTCAAAATCTTTGATTTGCTATAGAAATGTTTTTTCTATTCAAGGGTAAAAAAGAAAAATTAAAATGATAAAAATTATAACAGTTGTTGGGGCAAGACCTCAATTCGTAAAAGCCGCCGCCGTTAGTCGTGAGATTTCTAAGCATGATAATGTAAAAGAAATCATCATACATACAGGTCAGCACTTCGATCAAAATATGTCTGATATTTTTTTTGATGAAATGGAAATTCCAAAACCGGACTACAATCTAAACATCAATGGATTGGGACATGGTGCCATGACCGGACAGATGATGGAGAAAATCGAAGAAGTTCTGCTAAAAGAAAAACCAGACTTTCTAATGGTATACGGTGACACAAACTCTACATTAGCCGGAGCACTAGCTGCTAAGAAATTACATATCAAAGTAATTCATGTGGAAGCAGGGCTTCGTAGTTTTAATATGAATATGCCGGAAGAAATCAATCGTATCGTCACAGACAGGATAAGTGATATACTATTTTGTCCTACAGATGCTTCTATTAGCAATTTAAAAAAAGAAGGCTTTGATCATTTTTCTTCTAAGATTGTAAAGAACGGGGATGTGATGCAAGACGCTGCCATTTATTATTCTCAAAAAAGTTCTCTGCGATCTAAGATAATCAATACTCATTCTTTGAAAGCGGATAATTTCATTTTGACTACAGTGCATCGTGCTGAGAATACAGATGATTTGAATCGTCTTGGTTCGATCATTTCTGCCTTGAATCAAATTCATACAGAAATGGAAGTCATCTGTCCATTGCATCCTAGAACATCTAAAATCATCGAAAAGAATAATTTAAAACCAAAATTCAAAATAATCGATCCAATTGGATATTTCGATATGATTGAGCTTTTGAAAAATTGTAAACTTGTCATGACGGATAGTGGAGGAGTGCAAAAAGAAGCATTTTTCTTCAGCAAACCATGTATTACCCTCCGCGAAGAAACGGAGTGGGTGGAGTTGGTAGAGAATGGTTACAACACTTTAGTGGGAAGTGATTCTACTAAAATCTTGGAAACCTACCAGAACTTTAAAAATCGGAATCTAGACTTTAGTAAAGATTTGTATGGAAAGGGAAAAAGTTGTGAACTTATCCTTGAGACTATTTTAGCTTTTAATTAATAAAACAAATGAGGAATGTATGAAAAACATTTTAATAGAAAAAATTAAATCAAAGAAAGCAGTGATCGGTATTGTTGGACTTGGATATGTTGGTTTGCCATTAGCCCTTCGTTATTCAGAAGAAGGATATAAAGTATTAGGCTATGACATTGATACGTTTAAAGTAAATCAAATCAATGCCGGCAAAAGTTATATTGAGCATATTTCTTCTGAGTCTATTGCGAAAGCAAATAAAGTTGGTCTTACGGCTACTGTTGATTTTACCCGAATTGGTGAATCAGATGCTCTTATTATTTGTGTTCCGACTCCCCTTAATAAATACCGCGAGCCTGATTTAAGCTTTGTAACAGATACTGTAGATGCAATGCTTCCTTATTTGAGAGCAGAGCAAGTAATGTCATTAGAAAGCACCACATATCCCGGAACAACCGATGAAGAGTTAATGACTCGAATCGAAAGCAAAGGATTTAAAGTTGGGGATAATTACTATTTGGTGTATTCTCCAGAAAGAGAAGATCCAGGTAGGAAGGATTTTAATACAAAGACAACTCCTAAAGTAATGGGTGGAACAACCCCTGCCTGCGTGGATGTTGGAATGGCTTTGTATGGTGGTGTAATTGATAAAGTAGTTCCTGTAAGCTCTACACGTGCTGCTGAAATGACAAAACTATTAGAAAATATTCATCGCTCTGTTAATATCGGTCTTATGAATGAAATGAAAATTGTAGCTGATAAAATGGGAATTGATATCTTTGAAGTCATTCGCGCGGCTGCAACAAAACCATTTGGATTTGTTCCGTATCATCCAGGTCCTGGAATCGGGGGACATTGTATTCCAATCGATCCATTTTACTTAACCTGGAAAGCAAGAGAGTATGGAGTTCATACAAGATTTATCGAACTAGCAGGTGAGATTAATAGCTCTATGCCGCAATACGTTGTAGATAAAACAGCAGAAGCATTAAATCTACATGGCAAATCTTTAAAGGGTGCAAAAATTCTGGCTCTTGGAATTGCGTATAAGAAAAATGTAGACGATATGCGCGAGAGCCCTTCTGTTTTCGTAATGGAAAATTTAGAAAAGAAAGGTGTAGTTTTAGATTACCATGATTCTCATGTTCCTGTTTTCCCAAAAATGAGAGAACACCATTTTGAAATGTCTAGCGTTCCATTGACTGTTGAGCAATTGAAAAAATATGATGTTGCCATTGTTTTAACAGATCATGATGATGTTGATTACGATTTAGTTCGTAACAATGTAAAAATTGTAGTTGATACACGTGGACGTTATCACGGCAATTACGAAAACGTAGTAAAAGCTTAAAATCACAAATTGTGATTCTTTAAGATTTCTTTACCACGAAGCGCGCGAAGATATTAAGACTGTCACCCTGAGCCTGTCGAAGGGCATATAATTCATTGAAAGTATGGATTCGACCGGCTCACCATGACAATTTTCTTGTATTTTCGTAAGTCCTAACCTTCGTGGTAATTCACATTCTCTCTTTAAAATCGTTTCAGAATTTAATCTTGTTTTATTTCTTCGAATTGTGGTAGGCTAATTTTGAAAATTCAAAAAGAAGACAAAAAAAATATATTTATTCTAGCCCTCTGGTCGATCGTTTTATTTTTAATTGCCAAATCGTTTCGGGCGTATTACTCCATGGATGTTCCTCCCGCCTGGGATAATTTGGCTTATCAGTTAGAAGCTGTTAAATTAGCTCGTTCTTTTTTTGAAGGGGATAGTAGTATTATTCGCAGTTATTTGGGTGATAATATTCCTGTTGGATATATATTTTCCCTTTCCTTAAGTTATGTATTATTTGGATTTTTCCCTGCTTCTCCGTATATTATTTCCGCGCTCTTTGGGTTTGGGAATTTAACTTTAACCTATTTGCTTTCAGTAGAATTGAATGTAAAAAGAGGATATGCCTTATTAGCCTGTCTTGGTCTTTCTACTTTACCCAATTTTATTTATAATAATTTCTTGCAGACTCGAAATGATTTTGCTTTGAGTTTTTTTATTTTACTCTTTTTATATTTACTCATTCTTTCCTTAAAAGAAAAAAGCGTTCCTCTGGTCTTTGTCGCAGGGCTTGTCTCTGGACTCGGGACTCTTTTTAAATTGAGTGCGCCCGGATATTTTATTTGGATGTATTTCTTGTTTTTAATTATTCCCAATGATCGAAATGATTTTATGACAAGGCTCAAATGTTTTTTTATTTCTGGAATTGGAGCCTTTTTGGTTTGCGGATGGTATTATCTGCCGGCCATAAAGAAAATATTAACTTATTACTCTATGTGGGGAGATTTCTCTCTGACTCAGTATAAACTTTTTACTGTTTCCGATAGAATGCTATTTTACTTTAAGAATTTTTTATTTGTTCATTTAGGATCAAATGAAATCATATTTACCATACTAGCAATTCTATTGATCGGAATTATATTTAAATTTTTTTTGGGGAATGGTCAACGAAAAGTTAGCGAATTCAAAGAAATTTTTTTATCGCAGTATTTTCTTTTGATTCTGGGAAGTTATGCCTTTGTAATCGGATTTATGACCCTGAAAGGAACTTATGCAATGGTAGGCGATATTCCAGTTATACAATTTGCATTTATTTTATTAATCGTTTTTCTAAACTATCTATTTTTGGATTTTGGTTTTAAAAGAAGTCTATCTCTTTTATTTTTGATACTTCCGCTTTCCATTTTAAATTCTTACACTAAAATAGCAAAAGAGAAGTTGTATCCAATAGAGGACTTTGAATTATTTGTAAATAAAATACAAGACTTTAGAGAAAAATATGCAATGGAAGATACTAAGTTTTTGCAAGTATTTTCTCATCCGGTTTATAATACGACAGCGGTTGCGTGGTATTTGCATTTAAAAAAACAAGTCGTATTAACCGACTTAGTAAAATCTACTCCTGACAATCAAGACTGGGGATTCATTTTAACTAGTTCCAGTGTTGTTGAGCAAGAAGAGATTATAAAAAAATATCCTTTCCTAATAATCCCAAATGAAAATCCAATTCAGTATGGTGGTGAATATTTTGTTCAGATTAATATACTAAATAACGAAGTCAAAAAAAAGCTTTTAGATTCAGGTCTTTATAATTGTGAAGATTCTTTTGCTATTGGAAAATCTAAATTTCCAATTCGATTTTGTTTAAGTAAAAACTACCATCATTTCAAATTTTTAAATAAAACATCGGACGGTTGGGTAGAATGGGGATCTGTGGCTAATTATTATTCATCAGTAAATGTAAACCTTAAACTGAAAGGAATTCCATCTCGAGACCTAAAGACTTTTTATTTAGAAGATGCATCTACCAAAGAAAAATTTCCGGCAAAGTTTAATTCTGTTGGAACGAATTCCATTTATGAGTATGAAATTCTTTTACCAGCCTCAAAATCTGTTCGAAGTCTAAAACTATTAGCAGAGCCTGAACAAATGAAACCCGCCTCTAAAGAGGATACTCGAAAATTGGCGTTATTAAATGCATATATGGAACTATAAAATGAACAAAAAAATGGGGAATATATCAGTTGATTTAGATAGTATGTCTGAATACCATGATTTTTACGGATATAAATATAATTCTGATTCAGTTTGTAAAATCTGGGATATGGGTTTTCCAAGGGTAATAGATTTCTTTGAAGAAAATCAGGTCAAGGGAACTTTTTTTGTTATTACGGATCATCTTCGATTTCCAGAAGTCTTAGAACCATTAAAATACTTAGCTTCAAAAGGACATGAGATTGCTAGCCATACGCATAAGCATTTTTATCCGTTTTCTTTGCGAACGCCAGAAGTAATTCAAGAAGAAATTATTGTTAGCAAGAAATTATTAGAAGACAAATTTGGAGTTCCTGTAAAAGGATTTAGGGCACCGGGATATGATATAAATAGTTATATGATTGATATTTTAGAACAGAATGGTTTTGTCTATGATAGCTCCATTATGCCTTCTATCTTAACTCCCTTAATTGTTTTAGCTTCGCGTTTTAAAAGTGGGTGGACAACCAATTCACCTTTTCATTTTTCTCATACATTGGCACCGCGGGATATTTATTTTCCATCAAAGAAAAGTGTTACAAGAAAATCGAAAGAGAAGCGCAGTTTAGTCGAAATTCCAATTAGCGTTTTCAATAAATCTAGACTTCCCTTTTATCCGACATTTTTAAATACAATCGGAATGGTTGGTTTAAGTAAAATGTTGCCGCTGATGAAAAATTTGAAGTTTTTTAATTTTGAAATGCATACTATTGATTTTATTTCCCATGATGATGTAGAGAAAATATCTTCTTTGTCAAGACATCCCGGTATTCACTATCCATACAAAGTCAAGAGGGCATACTATGATTGGATTGTTCAAGAGTTAAGTAATTCATTTGAATGGGCTAGTTTAATTGAATTAGCAGAGGATTTTTTAAAAGATGAAAAAAAATAGTATTTATGAATATTGGATCATTGCGGAATCCGAAAGTTTTTTTTTACCCAATCTTTTGGCAAAGCTCGCAAATAATAAAAAGAGTTGCAGGCATTATTGAAATAAGATATGGGGGGAGTTTAAAAAAAAAAATTTTAAGTCTTCTTAAAATGATTAAAGCATTTGATTTAACTACATCTATTTTAATTTTCTTCTGTATCCTGTGGGCAAATATTATTAACCTCATATTCTCGAATCGGTTTTATTCAATTAAAAAAGTTGGCAAAATATTTTAAACTCCCATACTATAAAGTGAATGGATTTGAGGATGAAGTATTAAATAAAATTTTGGAAGAGAAAATAAAATCAAATCCTGTTTTTGTACAAGTAGGAAAAAAAGTTCCAGCAAGGCTTACTAATAAATATTTGTTCATAAATAAGCATTGTTCAATATTGCCTGCTTATGCAGGAGTGAATCCTGTTTTTTGGAAAATGCTAAAAAAAGAAAAATACCAAGGTGTAACAGTTCATAGGATGGATGAGAATTTTGACACAGGTAAAATTTTACTACAATCTAAAATTGAAAATCGAGGAAACTTATTCTCAATTTACCATACTCTATATGATTTAACAAGTGAACTCTTGCTGGAATTAAAAAGTCAAGATACATTGGATGATGAAGGGAAAAATACTGGGCTAGATTATACTTATTATTCCTATCCAAATAAAAAAGACATTAAGGCATTTCTAAATACTGGAAATAAATTCGGATTACCGTTTCGGCTTCATCCTAGAATAGGTGGGTTGTGATTTTCTAAATATAAAGAACCCATTTCGAACTTATTAAAAAAATGCCTCGATAAATTATGAAAAAAAATCAATATTCTCACTTCTTCCATTACGTTTGTAATTCTATGCGCCTATATTGCAATCCTTGCTAAATACCAGAAGAGTTTGGATGTAAATGCAATTCCCTGGCATGATGGCTCTCACCATTTTACATTAGCCGCAAATCTTTTTAACGATTTACGAGGAGGAGATTATGGCAAATGGACAGAATCTATTCGAAATTTTCCTGAACTTGCTTTAGCTTATACAATTTTAACTTTGCCTTTGCTCTTTTAGGTGGAGTCAAGCATGAGGCGATTCCTCTAGTGTATGGGTTTTTCTTTGTGCTACTTGTTGTTATTTATTCCATTTCTTTACGAAGTAAAGATCGAAGCGTTAAAACACTATTATTCACAACTCTTTTTATTCTTTCTGGACTTTATACTACAGCAGCGGGTGGGGCGTTTGATACTAGAATAGATTTATTGTCTGCAAGTGCGGGAGCCCTGTCGCTCGTTTTAGTAGTGAATCGTAAGTTCTATTTTGCGATTCTTTTTTTTCTAATGGCATCTTTTTTAAAGGGGGCGGCTTTTTTTCTTATCCTCCCGATGCTTGCTCTTGGTTTTTTTATAGAATATTTCAAAAAGAAAATCGAAGTAAAATGGAATTTAAAATTCGCACTGCAAAGTATTTCTTTAGCGATTCCTTTTTTAATTTTTGTCAAGGTGCTACTTGCTTCTGTGCTTTCTTATAATTTGATGAAGACCGGCGGAAGCAATTTAGAAAGTAGAATGGAAATTTTTATTTCGAATTTGAATCAATATCTAATTGGTGGATTTAGTTATTATTTTACAGCACTAAGAGAAAACTCAAAGACGGTATATATGTATGGTGGGGTTTTGATTTTATTTGCCGCTTCTGTCTTTCTTAAAAATAAAAAGCTAATTCTTTCGGGTGTGTTTGTTTTTCTTTCTTTGATTTATTCCTATCTGCTTATGACAATGAGTCCGCTAAAATCGACGGTTCTCATTATTTGGTTTTTGCCTTGTCTTATGATTGCTCTTGTTTTTTTAACGGATTTCATTTTTCAAACTAAAAATAAAGAGTATCTCATCATGATAGTTTTTTTATTAGCGATCATTGTATTATACAAAATTCCTCAAAAGTATAAGATACCGGAAGATTATCTACAAGCGGCAAGAAGTAATATTCAGAAGCAAACAGGAGAAATCGCAATTAAGTTAGATCAAAAATTTGAGAATCGATTTGTCAAGGGAGCTGTGTTTGTAAACTTTCTTTCTGCCCATGGAGTCATTTCTTACAATTATGACACTTATACAAGTTTGATTCATAAGAGAGTTAAATCTGCCAAATTAGACCTTGCCGGTTGGGAGCTTGCGACTTATTCCAAGGAATGGAAGGCTGAGATTGAAAAATATCGTAATTATGAATTGATATTACTGATTTTACAAGAAGAACCCATGGGAATTCCCGTTGAAAATGTTCCACAGAAGTTTGGAAGAGAAATTTACTTAGAATTGGAAAAGAGTATACAAAAAAATCCAAATTGTTTTGAAAAAGTAGCAGATACGATTGATTTACCTCATATTAAAAAGCGAGACGCTTACTTTTTTTCCAATACTTTAGATTGTAAATCTATTTTATTTCCATAAAAAGAATGCTTCTTTTTGCTAAATACACTCTTTGTTTTTGGATGCTTTATTTTATTTTTTGGGGAGCAGGGGAGCTAACAAGGCTTAGTCTAAGAGTAAAAGATTCTTCTGTTTTATTTGGAAAAAGAATTGAGACAATTCTTTTGGGAATTGGATTTGTTCATTTTTCGAGTAGTCTTCTTCAACTGTATTTTTCCCATACAAGTAGTAGTGTCATTTACCTTTTACTACTTTCTGTTCTTTTTATAATTGGAATTTATTTAGGAGTTGTTAAAGATAAAGCAAAATTAGATTTTGGAAAGATTTCTTTTTTGCATTTAATTTTATTTCTATTTTTACTTTTGCCGTTTCGTGGATTTGATTCTGAATTTTTGGCTTCGGAAGAATCGGGCGATCATACAATCTATCTAGGACCGGTTAAGGCACAGTATGTGCAAAAAGACACAGAGATTACAAATCCAAAATGGAATTTGGCTCTGACTAGAGCGGTGTATGATTCGAGGATAGGAGTTATTATCCCCGCACTCGAAAGAATCTTTCCCATGTATGAAGCCGCAAGAAAAGCGAAATGGGAAATTGACCCGATTGATCGAGTGATTTTAGAAGGATTTTCTCCTGCCTGGTGGGCTCTGCATTGGGGGCTAACGGGATTTGGCTACTACTTACCAATTCTTCCTGAAACGATTTACTTATCGACTCTGTTTTTTTTGACATCGCTCATTTGTTTGCAAATTCTTTTTATTTCCTATCTACTCCTAAAAAATCACAGACAGTATAGAGTAATTTTAGCATTCTTAGGATTCTTAATTACGCTCTCCGCTTGCATTGGAAAAATTACCTATGGAAATTTCTACCTACAATTAATTGCGCTAAATTCTTTGCTCTGGATTTTTCAGGCTTCCATTTCCTGGATAAAGACTAGAAACAGGGATGCATTTTATTTGGCTTGTTTGTTTTCTTTTATAATTGGACCTTCTTTTTACTTTATGGGGACTGTGTATTGGGGGCTAATATTTGTTAGTTTCCTTTTGGTATTTTATAAATCCAAGCTAATCGGAGGATTATTTCGTTTTATCTCTAAGCCTGTGATTTTAATTGGAATTTTATTTTATTTGCCAATTGTCCTCGTGAATATTGGCTCCTTTTTAAAATTCCTTCCATCTAATTCTAGTTCGATTCAAAATAAACAATATTGGGATCAAGTTCTAGGAGGAACAGTAACAGGAGAGGGGGCTTTTTTAAATCCAATTCTCGGAGTTGTAACTTACTTTCAATTTTATCCCAAGCTTCCCTTTAAAGAGCAAGTGGATTCTTTGACATTTTTATTAAAGCCTTTTGGACTTGGTATTTTTTTAATATTATTCTTTGGTATTTTAAAATCTATCTTCTGGGAGTCTCGAAAATATTTTAAGCTAAACTTATTTTTACTCTTTGTGCTTTCTGGAATTTTATTTATCAATTTAAAATCAATCACTCATTATTATAATTACAACAAAGCTTCTCAATATACATTTCCATTTTTGATTATTTTATTTCCCTTTTATTTTTTAAAATTAAAAGCAAATTTCAAATCCATGTATCTTGTCTGGTTTGTATTATTTGTCTGGATTATTTTTTTAATTCCTGCTAAATTTAGACAGATTGAGTCTTTTACTTCTTTGCGAGAAAAGTCTCTTAGTAGTTTTCTTTTGCTCCCGGAGAGACTAGAAAATCCAATTGAAAAAACGATTTTTTTCTTTGGAGAAAGTAGAAATCATGCGTTACTCGAAACATATATGGCAGGAAATCGGGTGATTCCCGTTGGAAATTATCCGATAGGTAGTTTTAAGAATTATTTTAATTTTCAAAATATTAATTCGAATCGGTTTATGCTAAAGAATAAAAACTCGGACTCCTATACTTTGTTTGAGGTCTCTCGTTTTTTTATTGCAAACGAAGAATCCTGGATTGCGCTTAGCTCTTTTATTAATCTAAACTCTTCCGAGATTCCAAAAATTACCAGATTGATTGCAATGGAAAAGTTAGAAGTATTTGCTGATTTAAAAAAAACAAAAACCTTGCGCATAACTTCGCCTGATTCTAGCCTAGCACCAAGTGTAAATCGAGAGAAATATATTTCGGATAGGAATACCTATTTGCCCGCGGAAGAAATTCAATTTGCTTCCAAAGTCTGTTCTCGCGGAGAATGTCAATATACATATTTATTAGAGCCTTCGGGCAAGAATTATTTCGTGATTGAAAGGGCTTTGCAAGTAGAAGTTTTTTGATTTCAAATACAATGACTAAATAAAAAATAGATAATAAGGACTTGAAATGAAGAAAAAAATTATGATCACAGGAGTTGCCGGTTTCATTGGCTCTAATGTTTGTAAAAGTTTATTGAATAAGGGTTACCATATAGTTGGAATAGACAATTTATCGCAAAGTGATGGAAAGAATATGAATGAATTCATAGAAAATCCTAACTTTGAATTCTATCGAATTGATATAATGAATGAAAGCTCTATTGTTAGAGCCGCACACGGGGTAAGCGGAATTATCCATATGGCAGCCTATAAAATTCCTAGATATTCTGATGCACTCGATACATTGAAAATAAATGGATTGGGTTCTGAAAATTTAGTGAAGGCTGCTATTGAGAATAACGCAAGATTAGTTGCGGCTTCTACTTCGGATGTATATGGAATGAATCCGGATTTACCATTTGCGGAGGATACTTCTAATTTGGTGATGGGTGGTCCTAAAGTAAGAAGATGGGCGTATGCTATTTCTAAAATGTTTGAAGAGCAAATGATCTATGCTTATGGGGAGAGAATGAATTTAGATTTTGCTATCATTCGTTTTTTTGGTGGCTATGGTCCGAATCAAAACTTAACCTGGTGGGGTGGTCCTCAATCTGTTTTTATTAACAAAGCATTGGATAACGAAGAAATCGAAGTTCATGGGGACGGGCAACAAACTAGAAGTTTTACATTTGTTTCTGATCACGTGGATGGAGTCACAAGATGTCTGGAAGTTCCAAAGGCACGCGGTGAAGTTTTCAATATTGGAAATGATCGCGAAATCACAATTGAAAATCTAGCTAAGATGATTTGGAAAATGATTCGTCCAAACGAAGCTCCTAAGATCAAATTAATTCCTTATGCAACGTTTGGAAAATACCAGGACGTAATGAGACGTATCCCCGACTTAACAAAATCTAGAGAGATACTTGGATTTGAACCTAAAATTGCTTTAGAGCAAGGACTTATTCAAGCAATCGAATGGCAAATCAAACGCCGAAGAGAATTAGGAATGCCAGAACCTAAAGAAGGGTGTGCAATCAAGGCATGAAAAATAAAATCTATGTTATAACACCTGTTCTCAATGAAGAGCCGAATATCATTCGGCTCTTACAAGGCTGGAAGAAAATAAATTCAGAGCTTACAAATCATAGTTTTGAATTTATTCTAATCAATGATGGAAGCACCGATAAGACAGTAGAAGTTGCCAAAGCAAACCAAGAGAAGCTAATGCTGACTATCCTCAGTCATGATACAAATTACGGACCCGGCTATGCATTTGGAACTGGATTCGAATATTTGGCTGATAAATTAAAACCTACTGATTTAGTTATCACCATGGAAGGGGACAATACTTCTCGCATCGAGACTTTTTCCAAAATGGTAGAAAGACAAATCAGAGAAAAAGATGACGTAGTATTAGCCTCTCCTTATGCCTATGGTGGAGGAATGACAAATACTGCCTGGCACCGAATTCTACTCAGTCATATCGCAAACGGAATGGTCAAAGAATTAATCGGAATTCATGGAATTCATACAATGAGTTCTTTTTTTAGAGTTCACACTGGCGAAATTATTCTACGCCTCCAATCCAAATTCGGAAATCGAATCATCGAAAGAAGAGGATTTGAATCCATGATTGAAATGCTAAAGAAGTTAATCTTAGTCAATGCTACTATATCCGAGGTTTCAATGAAGCTCGACACAGCCCTCCGAGCCGGCAAGAGCAAAATGAAAGTTATGCGCACCATTCGCGGGTATTTTAAATTGTTTATGATTTCTAGAAAATGGAAAGTGTGAAGGGGAGGATGAATGAAAATTTGGATTTTATACTTACGAGCTAGCCTTTCTTTACTGCGATTTAAAAAAGGAAAGTCAAAGGAGTAAAAGATGATATATATTCTAGAATTAATCCTCGTAAATATTTACTTACTCCTAAGTTCGTATCTCTCCGGAATTTTTATTCGCGAAAAATTATACCCAAATTTGACAATCACTAGATCGATTGTCATGGGATTTATTTTTTTTGTCTTTGCAATTCCTTTGATTGGTGTAGTTCTTTTTTCCTTTCAAATGATTGCCTATTTGCATTTATTTTTTACAATCAGTCTTTTAGTTTATTTGATTCTTCGTAAAAAGATAATTATACCAACTCAGATTGAAATAAAATCTTTAGCTACAATCCTTCTCGCTGGCACATTTATTTTTTTCTACCCCGCCATCTATAAGATGAAAATGGGGACATTTACCGAGGGCGGAGGAGATATTACTATCTACCAAAACTTAGCGAGTCATATCCCTAAAGATTCAGTTACTGCGGGTAATGATGGTTCGTTTCTAGCTCTGTATCTGGAAAAAATTTATGAGCATTTACAAAAAGACGAAAGTGATCCCAAAAAATCGTTTTGGAGTAATACCTATCAAAAAATTTCCGATGCAAAGAACGATTATGAAAAAACATTGGGACAAGAAGGATCGGTTGATCTTATGTTGGGAAGTAAATACAATCCGCCTTTTTTTTGGGAGCAGGAAAGATGGCACCATGTATTTATGGGAATCAATAATCTAACTGGTTGGATTTTACCGCAAGGTTATTTACATCATATCTTTTATTTTGTTCCGATTGGAATTATTTATTTTTCTATTTTATCTTTCATTTACTTTTTGTATTTATCACTCATTGCAGATTTTGTTTGGGTAAATACAGGATCAAAGACAAAGACTCTCACTATTCTTTTCTTATTTGCTAGTTCTCATGCATTTATCTATCCCGCGTATAATCATTATTATCCGGCTTGGATTACTGGATTGCTTTTCTTATTTTCGATTTTACTCTATATAGAAAAAGAAGACATGGAAACAAGGTTTCACAATTTAGAAATCAATATTTTACTCTCCTTTGTAGTGCTTGCCTTCTACTGGCCTTTTTGGATTTTCTTTTTGATTAGCATTTTCTTTTATTTGTTATTTGTAGATAGCAAAGTAGATAGAGTCAAATCGGTATTTTGCGATCGGTTTCTATTTAAAATGGGCTTCTTATTTGCGGCTGCTCCGCTGATTTGGAATGGACTTGGTAAAGTTATACCAGTTTTTTCTGCTTTTTTCGTGTCGGACAGTGCCGCTTTTTCGATTCAGTATTTAGGCAAGTCGGAAGCATTCTTTACTCAGAAGATTTTACTTTCTATGTTAGGATTTTTCCAACTGGGAAATATCGGTCCTTATTCTAGCGAGTATCTATCTACAATTAAGAATTTACAGATTACTGGCTCTATTGGAATTCTGAGTGTTTTAGTCATCATGGGGATACTATTTTTTAGCCTCAGGAAATGGATTGATATTAAAAACATTCTACTCCTTTTCTGCGTTTATTTGATTAGTTTACTTTCTTCTCAGGGCACGCTTTACAATCAATACAAAGCTTTGTCTTATGGACTTGTTTTGATTTATTCTGCTTTTTCCATTGGTCTGATTCTTCCAAAGAAAAAAAACCTCGATACAGTTTTGATTTCTCTTCTAATTCTTTTTCACTTAGCTTACTTAGTTATAGAATTGCAATTATGCAATCTATTCTAGGTGAAAAGAATCGAGAGATTTTTGAGTTACGATGAGTTCAAAGAATGTCATTGATGAATAAAATAATGACTTAGTGTATATTATTGAGCCATATAAAGTGTCAAGTCTTTACTTATTTGATACTTTGATTGGGAATGTAAAGCATCTTTATGCTAGAGAAATATTTTATTATTCCCAAGTCAGGACTAGTTATGCGGAAATGATTCAATACTTTGAATCAAAAAACTTTGTCTACCTCAAAAAAGAAAATGGAGCTTGGACTAAAACAACTCTTAAACAAAAATTAGAGAAGGAAGGCTTAGTATTTTTAGCCCCTGCCTATTTTGAGAATGACAAATTGCTCATTGAAGGGGAAATCTTTTTTCTTCCAAATAAAAATTTGAATATTACAGTCAAACCACAGGATTGTCAAATCCCAAAATTAAAGCTCTGGAATCCATCGGATAAGAAGTATATACCCGTTGTCCACATATCCGAAAATAAACAACTCTGTGAATTCCAATTTTCTATCCCTGCTAGTTATTATCTGAATTCTGTCTTAATTGAAGGTAGAAATTTTGTTGAGAGTTACATTTTGAAAAAAACCACTTTGAGCGATTAAAAAATGAATAAGATAAATATTTTAATATTAGGAGTCGGTGGAAATGTAAGCCAAGGAATACTAAAGGCTGTATTAATGTCTAAACTAAATGTTCGCATTGTCGGCACTTGTGTAGATTCAGAATCGCTAGGATTATATATGTGTGATAGTGCGTATATTAGTCCAATGGCAAATGATGAAAAATTCATCCCTTGGCTTATTGACCTTTGTAATAAAGAGGAAATTCAAATAGTATTGTCTGGCGTAGAGGAAGTATTAAAAGTAATTTCTAAAAATTATAATTCTATTCAATTACAAACCAAGGCAATATGTATTTTTACACCTCATGAAAAATTAATGATTGGGCAAGATAAATTAGCAACGAGTGATTGGTTAAGAGAAAATAATTGTAATTATCCCTTATTTTGTAAATCGAATGACACAGAAACGTTAAATAAACTAATTCATGAAGTGGGCTTTCCTTTGATCGCAAAGCCGAGAAAAGGAAAGGGGTCACAGGGCATTGTAAAAATTACAAGCCATGAAGAATTAAATCAATTAAATAAATTAAATGACTACGTTGTGCAAGAATACATTGGAGATGAAAATTCTGAATATACAGTTGGTTGTTACTGTGATAAGAATGGTCAGCTAATTGAAATAATTATTATGCACAGAGATTTAAAGCATGGGACAACGTTTAAGGCTACTGTTATCGACAATGATCTGATTTATAACGAAGCAAAAAAAATCTGTGAAAGATTTAAACCTATTGGACCTTTAAATATTCAACTTAGACTTAACAAAAATGGAATACCGGTATGCTTTGAGTTAAATGTTCGGTTTTCTGGAACTACTCCTATTCGAGCCTTTTTCGGATACAATGATGTAGAGGCTATGATAAGGGAATATATTTTAAATGAGAATATACAAAACGTATTTCAAATACGCAAAGGAACTGCTTATCGATATTTTGATGAAATGTTTATTGATGAGCGTATGCAAGAGAAGCTTATGGTTGATAAAGTCGTAAAGGACGTAAGCATTTTTAATAATAGTGCAAAAGGATTCTCAGTCAAATGAAAATATTAGTAACAGGCGCAAATGGTTTTATCGGAAAGAGCATTGTAGATTTTCTAATTAAAACTAAGCACTTTGAAATTATTGCAACAGATATACAGGAGAGTTATCAGGGCAACGCTGTTTGTCCTTATGTTTCGATGGACATAACATCGGATAATTTTTTAAATATATTTTTGAAGGAAATTCCATCCATTGATAGGCTAATACACGTTGGCGCAAGTTTAGATATGGATAATGAAGGAACAAAGAATATTTTTGTAAATTGTTTGGGCATGCAAAATATTGTTACGTATGCAAAGAAAGCAGGATGTAAAAAATTTTTATATACTTCGAGCATACCGATTATTGGGAAACCAATGACAATCCCTATTACGGAAGAACATTCTGTAAATCCATTAACTACATACCATGTGACAAAGTTTTTTGGAGAACAAATTCTTAAATTACCTTGTAATACTGAATTGAGTGCAATAATACTAAGATTGCCATCGCCTATCGGGAAAGGTTCAAATAAAAAAAATATTCTACCTGTTTTTATAGAAAAATGTAAAAAAAATGACGATATAGTATTACAGGGAAAGGGTCTCAGAGTTCAAAATTATGTGGATGTGAGAGATATATGTAATGCTGTGTCATTATCAATTGATGCAGATATGAGTGGCGTTTTTAATATTGCGGGGGAAAAATCGTATTCCAATCTAGACCTAGCTAAAAAATGTATTGATGTATTAAATTCCACATCAAAAATAATTTTTAGTGGAATAGAAGATTCACAAGAAGATTTTCGATGGGAAATCAATATTGATAAAGCTAAGAAAATTCTTAGATATAATCCTGAATATTCACTTGAAGAATCAATTAAAACAATGGTGTAACAAATTATAAAATGAAAATTATTTTTTTTTCTGATATTCATGGAAATAAATATGCACTAGAGGAATTCTTTAACAATAATCTTGTTAGTTTTGCAGACCAATTAATATTTTGTGGAGATGTTTTTGGATATTATTATTACCAAAACGAAATTCTAGATACTTTTCGTAGAACTAAAAATTTACAATGCATTTTGGGAAACCATGATAAGATGTTTCTAGATATTCTTGATGGAAAACTTAATGAGAATACACTTATTCCCAAATATGGGAACTCATACAAGGAAGTTGCTGAAAGAATTAGTAGAGAAAACATTGAATTTTTGAGAACATTTCCAACCAACTTAGAACTAGAAATAAATGGTATCAAAATTGGAGTATTTCACGGATCTCCAAGTGACTTGTTAAATGGACGGGTTTATCCTGATACGGAAATAGTTGATTCAGAAAATTACACCAAATACGATTATGTAATCTTAGGGCATACACATCATAAAATGGTAAAACAAATATCTAACACGACAATTCTAAACCCAGGTTCATTAGGACAACAAAGGGATGGAAAAGGATGTTCCTTTATCGAATTAAATTTGAATGATAAGACATTTGATTTTAAAACAATTGAATATGATATAAGTGGATTGATGAAGGATATTGATCGAATGGACAATGGAAAGCATAGCCTTAAAGAAGTGCTACTTAGAAAAGCGTAGGAGATGATAGATGAGAGTTACCACAGCCCACGAAGGAAAGTATCTAACAGAACAATTTCTGCTCCAACCAGAGAAATAACTTGCCCATTTTGTGGTAATAAAAAATTGGAAAAGAGTTTTTCAATTACAAGAAAATCCAGATGTATTTCTATTAAAATGCTTTGAATGCTTTGCAGTTTCAGCGTCAAGAATGCCCTCGCAAGAAGCATTGGATAGTTATTATGCAGGATATTACGAGACTAATGACAAAAAAGTAACAATGGGGAACATAGATAAATTTGCTTTTCATATTTTTAAAAATTCTTTAGATCATTTAAAAAATAAAAAAGAATTGAATATTTTAGATTATGAGGGGAAATGGTGATATTTCTCTAAATATTGCCGAATAATTTTATCAAAGCTGGAATTAACAATGTTGCAATAACTTTAGTTGATTACAATTCAGAGACTAAAGCAAGTGAAATTCGAGAATTAGAATAAAATATTATAAAAAATTGTCTTTGGTAAAGGATCAAAAGTTTGATTTGGTGATTGCAAGCGCAATCATAGAGCATATTCCAAATCCAATGAGTTGATTTAAATTTCTTATTCAGTTGTCTTCACGAGAATGGTGTTTTTATGCAAGGACTCCTTATTTACTTCCTTTGTTACGTCTTCTTAAAATTTGGTGTAAAAGTTAGACTTTACTTATCCTGGACATGTCCATGATTTGGGTTCTGATTTTTGGAATAATGTATTGAATATCATACAAAGAAAAAGTAGATTTTCAATTTTAAAATCAAAACCATCTTTTGTAGAGGCTTCTTTTAAAGAAAATTTTTTTATCGCATTAGCTGCTTATTTATTCAAAGCTCCATGGTATTTATTGGGGATAAATATGGTTTAGTCGGTGGCTGGGAAATCTTTATTAAATCCAATGAAAAATAAACGAAGAATAAATTTAATTCTAAAAAATCTTAATCGAGGAATAAAATCTGAATAAACTTTCTTTTGTTATACCATGTTATAGATCCGAGAAAACGCTTCCTTCCGTTATTAATGAAATAATTCTCTGTGTTACTAAATTAAAAAAGTATAGTTATGAAATAATTTTGGTAAATGATAATTCTCCGGATAACACTTTTTCGGTTATTCAAGAATTGTGTAAAGGCAATCGTAATATAAAAAGTTTAGATTTATCTAGAAACTTTGGTCAGCATTCTGCAACTTTGGCTGGATTTGCCTATGTAAAAGGAGATATTGTTATTACCCTTGATGATGACGGGCAAATACCTGTAGATGAATTGCAATTACTTTTGAACAAAATGGAGGAAGGATTTGATATTGTTATGGGAGAATACAATGAAAGTAAACATAGTGGACTGAGAATTCTTGGTTCGAAGATAAATGGATTTTATGGCAAAGATGCTTAATCAAAAACCAAAAGAATTGCACTTTACAAGTTTTGTCGTGATTAAAAGTTTTATAGTGAAAGAAATATTAAAATATAGAAATCCATATCCTTACCTGCCAGGATTATTACTACGAACTAGTTCTAGAATTATCAATGTTCCGGTTAACCATCGAGATAGAACGGTTGGTAAATCTGGTTATACATTCATCAAACTCTTATCTCTTTGGATGAATGGATTAACTGCATTTTCTGTAATTCCGTTACTTTGCTACTGCATTAGGAGTTATTTGCGCTATTAGTGGGTTTTCATTTGGAGGTTTTATTATTATGCATAAATTATTACATCCAGAAATTCTTATAGGATATAGTTCCATTATGGCGACATTGCTTTTTATTGGGGGAATGATAATGTTAATGATAGGCCTAATTGGAGAATACATTGGACGAATCTATATCGGTATAAATAATTCTCCTCAATATGTAATTAAGAGAAGCAATTAATATTGATCCGCTAATTGATGTCATCAGTTTTGCGGAAGGTCAATTCAGTGTCTCAGAATCTTTCTGTTTTAAATTTATACAGTTCTTTAAATTTTAGATTTAGAAATCCGAAAGAAATTTATCATAGATACAATGCAGAAAGGTAGAAAGTTAAAAAATGAAGAAATGTGTTAGTTGTAACAAATATTTGAATTGGTGGATTGGCGATGTCCGAAGTGCGGGAAAGAGCCAGAGACAAAAAATGGGTTTCTTCGTTTTGCCTCTGACATAGAAGAGGGTGATTTGCATTACCCGCAGGAAGTGTATGATAAGCTTTATTCTTTAGAGGAAAGTAATTTCTGGTTTAATTATAGAAATTCAATTCTTGTTTCCCAATTAAAAAAATACAAAGCTAGTCTAACAAATTTTTTAGAGATAGGTTGTGGAACAGGATTTGTAATTTCGGAAATGGAGAGAAAATTTCCAAATGCAAAAACCTATGGTTCTGAAATTCACACAGAAGGATTGGTATTGACTGGTAAAAGAGTGATGAAATCGGAATTGATGCAAATGGATGCACGAAACATTCCATTTAGAGAAGAGTTTGATGCGATAGGTGCCTTTGATGTGATTGAGCATATTGAAGATGATAGAACAGTTTTAAAGGAAATAAATTTATCTTTAAAGAAAGGAGGAATATTGTTATTAACCGTTCCACAACATCAATTTTTATGGAGCCAAACGGACATAGATGCAGGGCATCAAAGAAGATATGCAAGAAAAGAGTTAATCGAGAAAGTCCTAGAAGCAGATTTTAAAATACTTAGAGTTTCTTCCTTTATTTCTTTGTTGTTTCCATTTATGATGTTGTCTAGATTGGTTAAGAAAAAATCAGAGGCTAATCCTATTTTTGCGGAGCTAGAAATTAATCCAGTGTTAAACAGATTTTTTAAACTCATTTGCTCGAAAGAAGGATTCTTAATTTATAGCAAAGTTTCCTTTCCTTTTTGGGGATCGATTTTTTTAATAGGAGAAAAACAATAATGTCAGAGAGAAACAAGGGATTTTATAAATTCTTATTTTTACCGTTTGTGTATCGTTTTTTTATTTGGATCATTGGGGCGGACGCGTTACGAGCAGTAATGACAAAGCTCTATATAAAGCCATCTAAAGGAGACAAAGTATTAGACATTGGCTGTGGAACGGGCGAAATGCTCGATCATCTAAATGATGTTTCGTATTATGGGTATGATATAAATTCAGATTATATTGAATCTGCCAGAAAGAAGTATGGACACAAAGGAAGTTTCTTTTGTGAAGAAGTAAATACATTAGCCGTAAGTGATGCAGAATATAATATTACTTTAGCGATTGGACTTTTACATCATTTGAATGATGAAGAATGTAAAAGATTATTTGAACTAGCTTTTGCTTCTCTTAAAAAAAATGGAAGACTGATTACGTTGGACGGAGTATATACAGAAGACCAGTCTTTTTTAGCTCGTTATTTTGTGAGCCGAGATAGAGGAAAGCATATTCGAACAGTGAGCGAATACACACGATTAGCCAAAATGGTTTTTAGTGATGTAGAAGTGCATACACAAAATAAAATACTACGACTTCCTTATACACATATCATTCTAATTTGTAAAAAATGAATATTCCTTTTAATAAACCTTATCTTAGTTCTAAAGAAATTACCTATATCCAAAAAGCATCTGAACTTGGAAAGCTTTCCGGCGATGGACATTATACAAATCTATGTCATCAATGGTTAGAGGAAAATTTACTTTGTAAAAAAGTTTTACTCACTCATTCTTGCACGGCAGCACTTGGAAATGGGAGCGATTCTTGCGAATCTAGAAGCGGGAGATGAAGTGATTATGCCCTCGTATACATTTGTATCGACGGCTAACGCATTTGTATTGCGCGGTGCAGTGCCTGTTTTTGTAGATATTAAAGAAGATTCTTTAAGTC
The DNA here is from genome assembly GCA_016708435.1 of Leptospiraceae bacterium. Classification (NCBI taxonomy): domain Bacteria; kingdom Pseudomonadati; phylum Spirochaetota; class Leptospiria; order Leptospirales; family Leptospiraceae; species Leptospiraceae bacterium. The sequence continues at coordinate 104,454 of JADJFV010000013.1, forward strand.
TAGATGAAAGATTGATAGAAGATTCTATCACGGAAAAAACAAAAGCAATTGTTCCCGTTCACTATGCAGGTGTTCCCTGTGAAATGGATACGATCTTAGAGATAGCAAAAAGAAAAATCTATTTGTAATTGAAGATACAGCACAGGCAATTTTTTCTAAATACAAAGGAAAGTTTGCGGGAACTTTTGGAGACTTTGGAACACTAAGTTTTCATGAAACGAAAAATATAATTTCGGGTGAAGGTGGTGCGCTTATGATTAATAATCCCGCCTTTGCAGAGCGAGCTGAGATCATTCGAGAAAAAGGAACCAATCGAAGTAAATTCTTTCGCGGGCAAACAGATAAATATACATGGGTGGATATTGGCTCTTCTTATTTGCCAAGTGAAATCATAGCTGCCTTTTTGTATGCACAGTTGGAAGATAGCAAAGAAATCCAAACTAAAAGAAATGCTTTGTGGAATAACTACCACAATGGATGTCTCGCATTAGAGGATAACGGATGTTTTACACGTCCTAAAATGATAGAGCATATTGAACATAACAGTCATATGTATTATATAATTCTTTCTAGCCTAGAAGAAAGACAAGAGTTGATTGAATTTTTAAAGAAGAATAATATTCTATCGGTATTTCATTATATACCGCTGCATTCATCGCCGGCCGGTAAGAAATATGGACGATATAATGATGAATTACCTATAACCGATCGGATTTCGGATACAATACTCAGACTTCCGTTGTATTATGAATTGTCCTTTGAAGATCAAAGTAAAATTATAAATTTAGTTAGAGATTTTTTTAACAAGTGAGAAACAAATGGGATTATTAGAAATAGTTTTTATATTTACAGGGATATATTGGATTTCGTATTTTATATCGTTATTTATAACATCCAGTATAGATTATAAAGAAATAAGAATTCCTTTGCGGATAACGCTTGGTTTTATCTATTTTAGTTTTGCTAATTCTATTTTTTTTAAAGTATTTTCGATTCAAATGTCTGTCAGCTTAGGAATTTTATTATTAGCTGTAATTAGTTATATTAAAAACAAAAACTTTATCAAAGACTCTTTTCGATCTTTCAGGGAAAGCTATCGTCTTACAATATTTTATTTTATTTTCTATTTGTTTTTATTAAATGTATTTATACTTCCTATGCATATTGCAGGTCATTATACTGCCTTCACAGAAAAAGGAGGAGATATAACAATATATTCTGATGTTTCTAAAATACTAGTTGATAGGAAAGAGCCAGCTTTTGGATTAGAAGATGGAATTGAAGATTTAATTTCCTTCCTTAGTAAGCCATCTGATATGAAAATCCAATGACCTTATTTAATTTTACGAGTTATAGGGATATAAAACTATTGGATCCACCATACGCAGAATATGCTGCGTACAGGGTTTTTAGCACAAGATGGTATAGTTCATCACAGTTAGTCTTGAATTCGCAATTGTTTTTTCTTTCAGAAAATAATACCTTTATTTTTTATATGGTATTAGCTTTTATCTATTCAAGCATAATAGCTTTGGTGTTTTCCTTTGCCATTGAAAAAGGAATCTTAGTAGGATTTCTTACAAGTTTCTTATTATTTTTCTCACCAAGCTTCATTAGTTCCTTTTATAATCTTTATTTAATGCATGTATTTTCTATTATGTGTATAATACTTTCTTTTTCTCTGATTCAGAAGGTAAATTTTAAAAGTATAAATATTCACTCAGATATAGTTCTAGTTCTTTTGTTTTTATTTTCAAGTTATTATATGTCTGTGTTCATAATAATTCTCCCCTATTTTATTTTTATTCTATCAAATGCAAAGGACATTCGTTTTCATAATTTCAATTTTAAAAGAGGATTTAATAACACACAGAAAATGATTTTGACTGCATTTTTAATCATTTTGCTATCTTGGATTTTCATTGATTTACTAGGTACATCATTAAGGAAAGTAATTAGTTTTATTTTTGAGCAGTTGAATCCTACAGATGAAGAAAAAAGGGTATCTGGAATATTCTTTGGAGAATCAATTCCTATTTTTTCCCAAAAGTGGTTTTCTTTTTTTTCGGGATTGCGTTCTCAGGATCATTATCCACCCTTTATTCCAAGCATTCCGCTCATAGAAAAAGTTTCTCAAATTAATTTAATTTCTTTTTCTTGTTGATAATTCTCAGTTTTATAAACTTTATTCGTAGCATAATTAAAGAAAGAACATCCTATCAAACAATTATTTATACTTCGTCGATTATATTTACCATAGTCTTCTATGCTTTTATTTCTCAAAATTATTTGTACATGCAATCGAAATCAGCTCAGTATAATTTGATTCCCCTTTACTTTGTTATCTTTTTGTTAAATAAAGATTCCATTGGCATTGAATATAAATTTCTAGCCGATAAAACTATTCAACTTATACTTCTTATCCTAATTGTCCTACAAATCATTCTTTTTTCAATACCTAGATATTACTTTCTGCGTAATGTTTCATATAGTATGAATTTAAGTTGTGTGATGGAGGAAGGTTTTTATGAGCAAACCAAAAATATTGAAAAGGATTCATTTACTCTTATAGAATTAGAAAAACCAGGTTGTATTTATTTTATTACACAACCTTTTTTTGGGAAGAAGATGCTTCCGACAAAACACTTGTCTCTACAAACATTGAATACATTTTTTAAAGATGGAGTCTATCAATTTGAGCAAATGGGAGAAAAAGGTGGTTTAAATGCTTCTGATTTTGTTGATGTAGACGAATTATCAGAGCGGATAACATATCTTTATCCTGAAAAAATAATAAAGACCGATGTGAAAGACTTAGGTGTAAAAACAGAAGTAGAATGGGGAAAGAAGAAAATGGGCGAAATAAAATCTCCCGAACTAATTCTCACAGCAGATTTATTTGAAAAAAACTTTAGAACAGTTGTTACTGATGGAAAAACAAAAAGAATTCATTATAGTCGTAATGGAGCAGGGCTTTTATTCTTTCCGGATTCAAAAAAGGATCAAGTCGTGACTGTAGAGTATAAGAATGCTCGTGAAGAAACTAAAACCATAATAAAATCCGAGAACTTAAAGTTCAAGGCTAAGAGCAAATACATTGAGACTATAAACTTTGTGGATAATCCTAAGTATGTGCAATTAAAAATTTTGTTAAAAGAAAACAAATCTCCTTTCTTTTTACATTTGCCCAAGCTAGACCAGGAATATCTAATCAGTGTGGAGACATTGAATCAGAGTCTGTAGGAATAGACAATTGCTTTCAATAAAAAATAAAAAATGGTAAGGTTAAAAAAATAATGGGATTCACTGAGATACTTTTTATATTTACAGGGATTTATTGGATTTCGTATATAATTTCTTTATTTGTAACTTCTAGTTTTGATTATAGACATTTGAAGTTACCATTACGCATAACGCTTGGATTTATATATTTTAGTTTCTCGAATGCTATTTTCTTTAAGATATTTTCTATTCAAGTATCTGTTATTCTTAGTATTTTCTTATTACTTGGAATTAGTTTTATAAAAAATAAAAACTTCTTAACAGAATTTTTTCTCGTTTTTAAGAAAACCCGTAAATCATCTGCGCTATATTTTTCTCTTTATTTGTTTTTATTAAATGTTTTTATTCTACCCATGCATATTAGTAAACACTATACAGCATTCACAGAGAAAGGGGGAGATATTTCAATTTACTCTGATATTTCAAAATTTCTAGTAGATCACAAAGAGCCGGCATTTGGATTGCAAGATGGGATAGCTGATTTGAAACTTTACTTTGTTAAAGGTAGTAGCGATGGGGATAATTATACTGATTACAGAGATATACAACTTTTAGATCCGCCTTCTGCTGAATATGCTGCGTATCGAGTTATTGCTATTAAATGGTATACATCTTCTCAAGTTGTCTTAAATGCGGAATGGTTTTTTTTATCGGAGAATCTTTCTTTAAGTTTTTATGTTGTTTTGGCTTTTATTTATGCAAGCATTATCGCTTTATTTTTTGCATATACATTGGATATGGGGATAATAAATATATTACTCTATACTCTGTTATTGATTCTTTCTCCAAGTTTAATTAGCATTTTTTATAATCTTTATCTAATGCATGTATTTTCTTTGCTTTGTATTATACTTTCCTTTTCTCTAATTCTAAAGGGTAAGTTTAAAAGTTTTAATACACATTTTGATTTATTTTTTATTCTAATTTTTCTTTTATCTAGTTATTACATGATTCTACCTGTAATTATTATTCCTTATTTCTTTTTTATAATAGGTAATTTAGGAAAAATTGAATTTTCTAAATTCAAATTAATTCGATTTGGAAATAAATGGCAGATATTAATTTTTTCCATTATTTTTCTTATTATATTATCATGGGTTTGTTTAGATGTGTTTGGAACTTCTGTAAAGAAAATCGTTGCCTATGTAATCGCTTTGATGTATCCACAGGGAATAGATAGTAAACATGGAAACTTATCTAGGCAAAGCAATTCCTGTTTTGACAGAAAAATGGTTTTCTTTTTTTTCTGGATTGATGTCACAAGATCATTTTCCTCCATTCTTTCCGAAAATTGAATTTTTAGATACAGTCTCTAAAATAAATTTTTATTCCTTTTCGAGTTTTATAGTATTGAGTATTGTAAATTTTGTTAGAAGCATACTAAAAAAGACAATTTCAAGAAAGTTAGTAGTCTTCAATCTATCAATTGTATTTACAATTATTTTATATACGCTTATCGCAAAAGGTTATTTGTATTTACAGTCCAAGGCGGCTCAGTATACTTTAGTTCCCATCTATTTTGCACTTTTACTCTTAAATCAGCAGTTAATTAAGAGTAGCCTGAATACTTTTGGGGATAAGTTTTTTAAATATACTATTTTGCTTTTATTTTTCATTCAAATTGTAGTTTTTTCCATTCCCAGATATTATTTTCTACTGAGTGTTTCCAATAGTTCCAATTTAAGTTGCGTGATGGAAAAAAGTTTTTATGAGCAAACGGAAAATATTTCGAAAGATTCCCTTACTCTAATTGAATTAGAAAAGCCTGGTTGTATTTATTTTATAACGCAACCATTCTTTGGAAAGAAGATGGTTCCCACTAAACACCTGTCGATGAATGCAATAAATGCTTTTTTAGAAAATGGAGTATACAATTATAGTAATACAATCCGCAATTTGAATGCTTCTGATTTTGTAGAGGTGGATAGTTCCAAGCAAAGTATTGTTTATCTCTATCCCGAAACGATAAGCAAGAAAGAAATTAAATACTTGGGATTTAAGACAGAGGTAGTCTGGGGCAAGAAAAATATGAATGAAATCAAATCGCCCGAACTAGTTCTTACAGCAGATTTATTTGAAAAAGATTATGGGACGACTACAATAGATGGCAAACGAAAAAGAATACACTATAGTCGAAACGGGGCAGGGCTTTTATTTTTTCCTGAATCCAAAAAAGATCAAGTCGTAACAGTCGAATATAATAATGCTCGAGAAGATACAAAGACCACAATAAAATCGGAAAACCTAAAGTTCAGGGCTAAGAGCAAATACGTAGAAAGCATAAACTTTGTGGATAATCCTAAGTATGTGCAATTAAAAATTTTGTTAAAAGAAAACAAATCTCCTTTCTTTTTACATTTGCCCAAGCTAGACCAGGAATATCTAATCAGTGTGGAAACTTTGGATCAGAGTTTATAAATGAAATTTAGATTTGAGAATATGCGAATTCTATTTTTTTCAAAAGTAAAAGGAATATTTTTCTTGGTTTCCTTTTTATTCAGCCTAGGAATCCTATTTTCCTTACTAGCCCGAATCAATATTCCCAATCTCGAAGGACAAAAATTTGGAAATATCCAACTCGAAAGGAAAATTGAAAAGCTTATCGAAATGGAAAAGAAAAGTGGAATTGATGCGATTTTCTTGGGTGCATCTACTGTTGACTTTGGAATATCTGCTAAAGTTTTTAGTGAAGAGGTTACTCTTAGAACCGGAAAAAAATTCGTAGCTTTTAATTTTGGAACGGGAGGAGGGGATTATTTTGTTTTGCCGGACTTGGTTAAGATTATTGAATTGTATTCTAAGCCTAAGTTTTATTTTATTCAGGCACCTTTGTTGACTGCGGCAAATCGCAAAGCAGTTTCTAATGCTCCTCTTCGTTTAATCTTAAGAGATTCGCAAGTGGGTAAATTTCTAAATTCAGTGTATTTATTTGAGATAATGAATGGAATTTGGAATTTGGAAGGTATTTCCAAAATGCCAAGTTTACGTAGCAAAATAGTTACAGGAAAAATTGAAAAAGCTCCTTCAACCAATTCGGATTTGTATTCACTGAATGAGTATGGAGATTCGATTTCATATAATCACATATATCTTAATCAAGGAATGGTTTTAGTAGAAAAGGCAAAGGATTATTTTCAAAATTCTTTTTTACAGCATGGTATGGATCAGTATCCCTTATCAAGAGATACAAACGCATACAAGATATATTTTAGTGCAGAG